>JAAZVD010000027.1 GCA_018623785.1 Bacteroidota bacterium
CGTAGCACTAGGGGATGTAGACAACGATGGCGACATAGATATTTTTGTCGCCAATTGGCGAACGACGGATGACGTCTCCTTTATTCTTGAAAATAATGGCAATGGCGAGTTTACCGAACGAGACGCATTTGACGAAGAAATGAAGTCAGACACCCAGCGACTCTTCAGAATGAGTCACTTCACATCTGAGTTGGCGGACTTAAATGGTGATGGGTTTATTGATTTAATGGCGGACCCTGGAAATACAATTATATACGGTGATGGATCTGGGGTCTTTAAGTACGGGCTCCAGCAAGATATACCCAACAGCAACTGGCTAAACCCTGACTTTCTTATTGTAGATTACGATGTTTTTGATTTAGATAACGACAATGATTATGATTTGCTTCTAACATTAACGGATTACGTTAATTGGCAACTCGCCTTTGTGATCAATGACGGAATCGGGGAAAACGGATTTGTTAACTGGGTTGACAAGTCCGAAGAAGCGATTGAAGGACCGATGACACAAGGGTTTTACACAGATGATTATTCCTCGTCAGCACACATGTATGTACAGGTTCAGGATGTGAATGGGGATGGCGCAATGGATATACTACCCCAAACGAAATTTGGAGGATCTCCGTACGATACCGAATGGGTTTTGCTCAAGGACCCAAGTGATTTGGTGTACGATTATTTTCATTCCCCACTTACCAGGCCAGTAAGCAACCTAAATGCCACTTCGTCTGGTTTAGATGTGACGTTGACATGGAGTGTCCCAACACTATCAAACGGAGTGCCTACCCCAGCTGATACTTGGGAGGTATACAGGTCCTACACTCCGTTTGGCGATGTCTCTTTAGCGACAACCATTGGCCAAACCGAAGATTTAAGCTTTGCTGTCACGGGCTTGGCACCAGGTATCACGACGTACTACCGCATAGTTGGGAAAGGCCCCGGAGGAATCCCCTCGCCGATGTCAAATCAAGTAGCCATCACTATAGCCGCGGGCGTAGACACCGAGTCCTTTGAGCTACCAGAGACCTTCGTCCTAAGGGTAGCCTACCCCAACCCCTTTAATCCTACTACCACGGTTACCTACGGCTTACCCGCAGCTTCTGAGGTGCGCATCACCGCTACTGACTTACTGGGAAGGCAGGTGGCTACTCTGGTGGCAGGTGACATGAAGGCAGCAGGCTACCACACGGTCCAGTTCAATGCTGAGGGTCTTGCCTCGGGCACGTACCTCATCAGAGTGGAGGCAGGGGACTTTGTGGATACGAGGCAGGTCGTGCTTCTGAAATAGGGTGCGTATTTCACAGGGGGTAGCATCAGCTACCAACGTTAGTTTTACCTGATTGCCGAGAGCGGTGGAGTTCTCATTTGGTTAGAGAGGATTGACAATGTTTGAGTATTTCCACTATCGTTTTCGTCGGCCGCTAAAGCGTACGGTAGCCTTTGAAAAAACAAATGACCGGAAAAGCGCATCAAATCAATAGATGACCTGAGCCCTGGTCCCCTGTCCGATCGAAGCTTACAGCCTCAGGGTGTGACTTCGATGACAATTTTGCACTCACGGATCCTGTACAAGCTGAGCTCTGGCAGGATGAAACTAGTAAGGGAGCTATGCACAAGCCTATCATAACAGTGGTTCTCATCCTTTCCCTTTTTGGCTGTGCTGAAAGCCGGGAGAATGCCGACAATCACGAGGTCATTTCAGGTCAGGTGGTAGACAAGGAGAGGCAGGTTGGCAACATGAGTATTTATCTTTTTGCTCTTCCCGAGGGGACAACAGAGGAGGCTTATGTAAGGTCTTTATCGACTTTAAACAGGATTTACAAAGAGTCTAACCAAGACAAATTATATCAACTATTTAAAATCGCCGAACCTGATCAGGAAATATCGCTTCCATACGCCCTTGTTAGTGGTTTCTCCAGAGCAGAGCACTATGAATATGTTCATGACAGGCTTCATGGTGGGGGAGGGCGTAAAAGCGAGACCGAAGACTCCCTATACATACTACACCGGCTCATTTTGGACGAGGACAACGCAGTAGAATTAAAGGCGATTGTTTCTGAGTAAACAATCTGAACAACCAGCTGATGGCCCAAGTGTGGCTAGAAGTGGAAGTGAGAAATCTGGATTCGTTGGGATGGATCAGAATATGTGTTCTGCACCAAGATCGCGTGTTCGACGGGTCTATTTGAAAGAGTATCCCAATCCGCTTTTTTTCAACCAGGACCTACCTTGCGCCAGGGGCCTGCGAACGCCATCACACATTTCCTTGCATCCGAAGGATGAGAACCAGAATGATAATCTGCTGGGTCTAGGGGGTAATCTTGACTTCGTCACCGCCCAGGAATCGGTCTTTCTGAGTGAGCGATTTGTTGATCGATTATACACCGTCATGTCAGATGCGGCGGCAGGGCTTTCCCGGTGGGTGTTTGTCGATGGGCAGACGGAGCAGGCTATGGATCATGGTTGGTGTGCCCGAGAGCCGTGGTTCAACAATTTTCGGGACACACGGCAAAGACAGCATACCGTACATGGCGTCCTTCACCCGAACCAGGAGGGATTCAAGTACATGGGGCTGGTTTTGGCCCACGCCATCCGCATCAATGAGAACCTTCCTCTCTCAACACGCAGTGAGGTTGCTTCCGGGATGTGTGGCCCAACACTTGTAGACGATGAGCTTACCACAAACGATTACACATGCCGCATAACCTTGTCCCCATCAGATTATGGTGTAGAAGATGCAGAAGTGACGGCCGTTTATGCCCTGTCGGGCGAATACACGGGGTCCATTGTGGATTATACCGGGGCAGTTCGTACTACACCGTGGCATAATTCTGTAAAGCGTCCAGATTTCGAAGTACGACTTCCCTTTCGCAATCAAAATCGGCTACTTAGGTCGGTCAACTGGGTCATTCGTAATCCAGACGGGTCCGTGGCGGCCGAAAAGACCTACTCCATTAACTGACCGATGCGGGGCTGAGTAGTCACAACCACTATTAAGAGGGTTCGCGTCCTAATCCAGTAGCACATCAATGCCGCTTTCTTCCAGCATTGATACCGTTTCCCGAGGTGCCTGAGCGTCAGTCACAATTTTGTCGATCTGAGAAGTGTCACAAATTTTGCTAAATCCCCGAACGCCAAACTTGGATGAATCAGTGACCACAATCACTTCTTGAGCTGCTGCAATCATACGCTGATTCAAATCAGCTTCATGCGGACTAGACGTCGACAGCCCATGAAGAACATCAAGCCCATCCACTCCAATGAAGAGCTTTCGGCATGAAATCTTTTCGATCATTCCTACTGCGTTGGCCCCTATGACGGAGGTTGAAGTAGCTCGGACAATCCCCCCCAACTGAATTATTTGTATTCCCGGGCGATCGACCAGCTCAAGTGTCGCATGAACACATGCGGAGACCACAGTCAACTGAGCCAGGTGAGGGATGTGACGTGATACCTCAAGAACAGTTGTTCCTGAACCTAGAATGATCGAGTCATTGGTATCAATCAGTTCCGCCGCTCGTCTACCGATACTTCTTTTCTTGTCTGCGTGTCGCTTGGCTTTCTCCGACAAAGGTCTGTCGTAGAGAGGGTGGCTTTGAGGATTAGCTCCACCATGGGTTCGATGAAGAAGATCTCGGGCCTCCAGACTTCTGAGATCCCGACGCACGGTAGCCTCGGATACATTCAGCTCCTCACACAGGTCAATCACGGTTACATATCCGCGTTGTCGCAGTGTTCGGAGGATATGACTGTGTCTCTCCGCAGGTGTTTGCATGATCGCCGATGATTTTTTTTGATTGTATTGGAATAAATGGGAATCTGTAACAAAAAACGACCCCATACGATCATAAAAAATCAGCATATGATTGATATTTGTTTGATGTTGACTGCGTCTGCTCGAGTGTGTATCGTACCAAATAATAGACCGACCTGTGTCTGATGTCTGCAATGGTATGGATACCGTGTTCGCAGAATCACATCAGGCTGCCCGGATAATCCACAAACCATACGCAGCAGACTAAAACCTGTGGTCGAACGAAACGCCACGTAAACAACGACATGGCTACACGCCTTCATACGGTCATCTCATTAGTCCTGATTATCGTTGTTCAGAGTATGTACGGACTGCCCTCTTTGGCCAACGCTGGTGAGGATATGTCGGGTAAAATTTCTGGTCGTGTCGTTGAACTGGATAGTGGACAGCCAATGGTTGGCGCCACGATATACATCGAGGAAGCAGGGATCGGTGCGGTCGCGGCACAAGACGGCAGCTATACCATAATCAACGTCCCTCCTGGTTTATATACCGTGCGAGCCTCAATGGTTGGTTTTGGAACGGTTCGCAAAGCAGAAGTGCGTGTCTCCATCGATCGTACCACGCGTGTCGATTTCGAATTGGCAGTCGAGATCATCCAGGGAGAGGAGGTACTGATCACGGCCACCCGCCCGATTATTGAAGTTGATCGCACGACCTCCGCTTCATACGTCGATTCCGAGGCGATCGAAAACCTGCCGGTTCAAGAGGTATCCGACATTTTGCAGCTGCAATCTGGGGTTACCTATGACTCTCAAGGTCGGCTTCATATGAGAGGTGGTCGTTCGGGAGAAGTCGCGTATTTGGTGGATGGTATTCCCGTGACAAACCAGTATAGTGGCGGCTCCAAGATTGAGATCGAGAACAACTGGATCCAGGAGCTACAGGTCATAAGCGGTGTGTTCAATGCGGAATACGGACAAGCCCAGTCGGGCGTCGTAAACATCGTAACCAAGGCAGGGTCGGTTGACCGATACTCGGGCGATGTAGGAGTCTATGCTGGCTCCTATTTCACGTCGAACCCGGACGTCTTTATGGGAAAAGACAGCCCCGCGCTCGACGAAATGAATTTGCAGGGCAGCCTGCAAGGCCCTCTTCGCTTCCTTCGGGACGGTTCTTTCTTTACGAACGTGCGGTATACGGACAATGCAGGGTGGCTCAATGGTGAGCGACGTGCCCTGATCAGTGACACCGTACCGATCCAGGCCTACATCCAGCAGGCTCAGCAGACTGCTTCGGACCGGGACAACCTGGTCGGAATCCCGATTCCTGACTCCCTGCTTTCTGGAGACGGCGCCCTGGTGGCCATGAACCCCAGACAGCGACTGTCCCTGCATGGTCGCCTCTCGTTCCGCCTTGGATCAAAGACGTCCGTAAGCTATGCCGCTTTCGTGACGGATGAGGAGCGCAAATCCTATCAGGATTACAGACGATATGCGCCTGACGGTCAGCCAACCGTATCTGACCTCGGGTTCAACCACCTGCTGTCAATTACTCTCGCACCGGATGCCAGATCATATATGCGTCTGGGGGTCTCCTATCAGAACAACCGGATACGAAGCCGTCTCTTCAGCAACCCGCTGGATGTCCAGTATCAAGGGACTCCCTACGCCAGCAACGGGTTCGCCTTCGGGGGCACGAGCAACGGAAGATCACAAGCCTCAAATGCAACGTTTCTGGTCAAACTCCAGGCCGAACGCCAGGTGAACAATAACAACTTGGTGAAAGCCGGTGTAGAATGGCAGCGTCATCGCATTGAAGAACGCTCTCAGGTTACTATTTCGGACGGCCCCGTCTACCTGGAAGCCACCCAGCGGATTCCAGACATCAACACATCAGGTAACGACGCGTATGTCCGGGAGCCAAGCGAGTTTGTCGCGTTCATCCAGGACAAGCTCGAAATTGACGAACTGGTCGTGAATGCAGGGTTGCGATTCGACCTGTGGCAACCCAATGCTCCCGTGCCCGAGAACCTTCAGGCGGTTACCGACCCGGATGATGGTATTCGCCTAGCTACGGACTTCACCGATGCCGAATCCTCCTTCCAGCTAAGCCCTCGAGTCGGCCTTGCCTTCCCTATTTCCACAAGGGGTGTATTGCACGTCTCCTATGGCCGCTTCTTCCAGGTACCTCGTTTCTCCTACATCTTCACGAACTCCGAATTCGAAGTTGAGCTTGGGGATCTGGAGACTATCATGGGAAACGCCAACCTCAAACCCGAGCGCACGACCGCCTATGAACTGGGTCTGCAGTATGCGCTGACCTCCTCCTGGAAGGTAGAGGCAACGATTTATTACAAGGACATCAAGAATCTGCTCGGGCAGGAAATCGTCAATACCGTAGACAAGAAGGTGTATGCGCGATACATCAATCGGGACTACGGTAACACGCGGGGATTCGCCTTCTCCCTTCTTCGTCAGTTCGCCGATCAGTTCGGACTGACCATTGACTACACCTATCAAGTGGCCCGGGGCAATGCTTCAGATCCGAATGCGGTCTTTTTCAACAATCAGACACAGCCTCCGGTAGAGCCCGAGAAACAGGTCATTCCCCTCAACTGGGATCAACGCCATGCCTTAAATGGGTCGCTGATCTTGGGAGACCCGCGCGGGTTCACCATGAGTATCATCGGCCGCTTCTCTTCCGGCCAGCCATATACTCCCACCAACCCGGGTAGTCAGCTCTCCTCCCAACTGGCGAACAGCGAATCAAAACCGGTCCGATTGAACCTGGACGTGAATGTCTCCCGCAAACTTCAGCTTGCGGGCTTCAATGCGCGCATTTATGCGAAGGGGTTCAATGTGCTGGATCGACTGAATGCCAAGTCTGTGTATTCCAGTACCGGAAATGCCTTCCATCCGTATCGAACCTTGGGGGAAGCAGAAGTATTGGCCATGAACCCGAATTTCAGTGTGTCCGAAGTCGATCTGAGACCTGATTTCTTCGATCCGCCCCGTCGAATCATCTTCGGCATTGACCTGCGATTCTGATGATGAGCATGCGAACACCGGACATGAGCAAAGAAAACGGCGCAGGTACGAGATGTACATGGGCCAGCGTTTCCGCTTGCCGCCCCGTTCTCTCTACCCTGCTCCTATGCTGCCTGTGCATTCCGATATCGGTATGGGCTCAAGATGCCCCGGAAGCAGGACGGGAATTTCGCCGCACAGGTGTCCACGATGGCAATCTGGTCTTCACCCGCTACTCCAATTACGGTAACCTCGGAAGTCGGTACGAACCGCCAAAAATGGAGTGGCCGAAAGGATCCGGACAGTGGTACGGATTTGAGTTCATCATGATGGCCGGTGCCGAAGTGCAGGACAATGAGGGCCGGTACATCCGCATCGTCTCCGAGAATTACACGAATCCGGGATCATTCGATATCAGCCCAGATGGCACCCACACGTATGGATGGGAGCCCCTGGCCGGCTATGTGAATGAGAGCTCCTTCAATGAGCTTGAGTACCCGGCCATGAGTCACCTCGAGGATACGTGGCCCGAACCATGGCCATACGACTACCCCGGTGATCGCGGAGCACGGGATGGGCTGTGGAATGGCGAATTCGGCGCGTTCGTACGTGCGGACCAGGAGTCCTATTACGTCATGGACGATCGTAACAACGATGAATTCGACTATTTCCCTTTCACAGGCAGCAGTGCTGATTCATCTGATTACCCACTCGGCCGACGCGGTATTGGCCTGCAGGTGGGCGTTCGCGGCTATCAGTGGGTCAATGTGCAGGCAGAAGACATTCTGATCGTTCGCTACGACATCACAAACGTCAGCGACAAAGACCTGATCAAAGTCGTATTCGGTATGTATGTGGACCCCGCCGTTGGAGGACAGGGGGACTCGGTGGATGATTTCGCCGACTTTGAACGCCAGGACGACATCGTCTACATGTGGGACCGCGACGGCATTGACAACCGGGGGCGCCCGGGTGTGGGATATTTCGGATTTGCCTTCCTTGAGAGCCCGGGAGACCCTCTCGACGGCGAGGACAATGATCAGGATGGTATCGCCGACGAAGTACAGGAAGATGAGGCCGGCACGCGCATCGACGGGCAGGATGCGATTCTGGCAGAGCTCTCTTCCCGGTATCTGATGACAGACTTCGAAAGCTTCTTCGGCAGTCCTACGCTTCTGCCAGCGGTAGAATACGGGGAATGGTGGACTGGCGATGAGGATGCTGATTGGGTCCCTTTCAATGACCTGAACGGAGATGGTGTCAAAGAGGATGGGGAGCCGCTCTTGGACGATAAAGGGTCCGATGGTCTAGGTCCAGGAGACGATGGTTACCCCGGCCCTGATTCAGACGGCACCGAAAACAACGGCCGTCCAGATCAAGGTGAACCCAACTTTGGAAAAACAGACAACGACGAGTCGGATCAGATTGGTCTGACGAGCTATGTCCTTAGACCAGCCGGAAACGTCAGTGACGACGAACGGACCTGGCTGGAAATGGAACCCAACCGCTTTGGCGGGGAAATGCCCAGCAACCTGGCCTTCATATACGGTTCCGGGTATTTCTCCCTTCCCCGGGAGGCTACTCGAAAATTTGCCATCGCCTGTCTGTTCGGGCGCAATTTCGACGACATTCTTCGCAACAAGCGGACTATGCAGAAGATCTACGACGCGGATTATTCCTTCGCGAAGCCACCGAACAAGTCGAAGCTTACCGCAGTGGCAGGAGATCAATCGGCTGTCCTGATGTGGGATAACATTGCCGAATTTTCCCGGGACCCGATTTATGGTCCGGACTTCGAAGGCTACATGGTCTATCGTGCAACGGATCCATCATTCAACTCCATCAAAACAATTACGGACGCTTTCGGAAACCCGATCCTCTGGCAACCGATCGCTCAGTTTGACTTGGACAATGGCTTGAAAGGGCCCCACCCCGTCCAGATCGGCGAAACAGGTGCTGTCTTCAACACCGGAACGGACTCCGGTCTTCGATACTACTATCAGGACACGGGACTGGACAACGGCCGGTCCTACTATTACGCCCTGGTGCCCTACGATGCCGGTTACGATGTCGACTTTTTCGATCGGGGGATTTCGATCCGGGACAAGCTTACACCAATTGCACCCAGCGAAGCCTCCAAGATCATCCAGACGGACCTGATTGGAAACGTGACCTTCGTCGACCGCAATACTGCCGTCGTGGTGCCCAACGCTCCGGCAGCCGGTGTGGTACTGGGTGGATTCGATGGCGACATTGTTCATGAGGGACCGGGTACAGGTGTGGTGGAAGTGGAAGTAGTTGTTCCGGACAGCCTGGAGCAGGGAGCGCAGTATCGGGTTTCCTTCACGGACACTACCAAAGCCTTGTTGACACGCGGCGTGCGAATTGACGAGCTCACGAGGAACCAGGTCATTTACGAAGCGGCCGAATTCGATAGTGTGGATCTGTCCCGCCGCCTCTTGGGAGGCATGAATTTCCGGATTTACACACCGGAGGAGCCCCTTCCAGTGACCTACGGGTGGACGGAAGGATCGTCCAATTTGCTGGCGTCTATTGATCTGGTAGAGTCCGGGCGAACCGTGCCAGTTCCGGACGACATTGAAATAAGAATGGGCGCCCTCGGCGTGGATTCGTCTTTTGTGCAGTTCGCTTTCGAGCAACGTACGCCTGTCAATTTCGAGGTGTATGGCGTGACGACGGGTCGTAAATACATGTTCATTCTTGAGGAGAACGATAACCCTGACGGACTGCTGAGCCCCGGAGATGTCATCACCCTCGTTTTTGATCCGATCGGCTTCCGTTTCAATCTGGGTTGGCGTTTCACATTCAGTGCCCCCGACGGAGAAGATCCACGATTGCCGCAATCCGGGGATATTTATCGCCTCGAGGTCAGCAAACCGTATTCCTCGCTGGATATGATCACGTTTTCCACGCTCGAAACGCGCTATGAAAACGAGAAGGCAAAAGATGATCTGTCCGACATCTATGTCGTGCCGGATCCCTATGTCGCCAGTGCCTCCTGGGAACGCCCCTTGTTCAATGCCTCCGGAAGGGGTGAACGACGCATCGACTTCGTCAACCTACCGCCTCAATGCACGATCCGCATTTTCAATACCGCCGGAAAACTGGTTCAAGTACTGCACCATGACTCCCCATTTGAAAATGGATCCGAAAGTTGGGATCTCGTCTCGAAGGATGGCCTGACAGTCGCTTTCGGTGTGTATTTCTTCCACGTTGAAACGCCGGACGCGGGAGAGACAACCGGCAAATTCACGCTCATCAAATGACGTTACGTGGATCCATAGCCTTGTGTACTGTCCTCGCGGCGTGCCTGGCACCTGCGGCGTATGCTCAAGAAGAGGACACTCCTCCGGTCAATTTCGTGGAGGACGTATCCAACGCAGGTACCAGCGCAGCTGCCTTCTTGCAGATCGGCGTTGGGGCGCGTGCCATGGCCATGGGCAATGCGGGTACAACCCTTGCAAGGGATGCAACGGCGTTGTACTGGAATCCAGCGGGAGTGGCCTTGCTGTCCTCCCAGGCAACCGTCACGTTTGATCATACCGACTGGCTCGTCGACACCAAACTGGACTACGTCGGTATGGCGTTTCGAGTACCGGGAGTCGGTGCGCTCGGTCTGAGTGTTCTGGCTTTCGATGCCGTCGATGAACAGCCCGTTCGCACCATTCTGCAGCCCGAGGGAACGGGCGAATTCTACAGCGCATCGGACATGATGATGGGGCTGACCTACGCTGCCTCGCTGACGGACAGGTTTTCTGCCGGTATCACGGGCAAATACATCCGGGAAACCTTGTGGAACGAATCGGCCAGAGCCTTCGCGATTGATCTGGGAATCCTGTATCAAACCAAGCTCGAGGGCTTCGTACTGGCCGCCAGCATCCTCAATTTTGGCGGTAACATGCGCCTGGAGGGTCGGGACCTGCGAAGAGCTTTTGATGATGACCCAAAGAACTTCAGTAATAACCAGCTGAACGTGAATCTGGATACGGATCAGTTTTCGATCCCACTGACATTCAGATTCGGCTTCGGCTACGAAACCAGGATCACGGATTATCACCGCATCACGCTTGCTGCCGACCTGACGAATCCGTCAGATAACAGCGAATCGGTGAACCTTGGATTCGAATACACTTTTGGCAACACCCTCTCCCTTCGCGGGGGATACGCAGCGCTCTTTGAGCGCGATCGTGTAAGTGGACTGTCCTTTGGAGTCGGCGTTGATCGCAGGCTCTTGGATCGCGTTCG
Source organism: Bacteroidota bacterium (assembly GCA_018623785.1). Classification (GTDB taxonomy): domain Bacteria; phylum Bacteroidota; class Rhodothermia; order Rhodothermales; family UBA10348; genus JAAZVD01. The sequence goes on from JAAZVD010000027.1 coordinate 11,050, forward strand.
GGTTGTAGCCGAATACTCCTAC
>JAAZVD010000028.1 GCA_018623785.1 Bacteroidota bacterium
CCACGATTCAGGAGCGCCTCTCAACAGTCACAATGCCCGAGCCCGACCTCCTCATTCGTACTGGTGGAGAACAACGGATTTCGAACTTCATGCTATGGCAAATGGCATATTCTGAGTTACACTTTTCATCAGTGTACTGGCCGCAGTTCCGGCGCAAGCATCTTTTTGAGGCCATCGCGGATTTTCAAGATCGTGAGCGTCGTTTCGGAGGCGTTCTCACCAACGGCACCTAGAATCCCTGTATGCCGCGGTAGGCAGCCACAGTCGGACCTTGCCCCACCGGTGTACGTTCTCTATTCCTCGCAGCCGGAAACACCCTTCGGTTTCACACCGTTCACGTTGGCCTCCTGTACTGCCGACGGATATCAAAGTAACTCCCTCCCCCCGACATGCGTTTGAGCGTCCTTATTTTTTTCCTGACTCTGCTTGTTGGTGCAGTACCCTTGGCGGCTCAACCGGGTCGCGCGGCCACCTCCCAGGGTGCAGTCTGGGGTATCTCTCCCGATATCGTTGAGATTCTAGGAATCTCCGTGGAGGGGGCATCAGACGACTATGCCAACAGCTTCATTCAGCAGACGTCCAGGCTTCAGGTAGGACAGCGACTTACACTACCTGGCGACCCAGCACTCGGAGACGCCATTCGTGCCATCTATCGCCTGCGCACGTACGAAGATGTACAGATTGTACAGGAGCGCAAGGTCGGGCGGGGTGTCTACCTGGTCATCCGCGTGCGGGAAGTACCCAAGTTGAAGGAATACGATTTCCTGGGCGTCAAAAAAGGTCATGCCAAGGATCTGCGAAAAGAAGTCCCGCTTGTAGCCCGTGGCCCCGTTCACGAGAACAGCATCGCACGTAGCATTCAGATCATCGAACAGTTCTACGCTGAGAAGGGAAGACCACTTGCCAACGTCAATGTCACGCAGACGCGGCATGAGGACAACACCGTTACCCTCGCCTTCAATATCGACCGCGGTCCCAAGGTCAAGGTCAAAGAGATCATCATTAACGGGAATGAGGGTCTTTCCGAGGGGGCTGTCGTAGGGGCGATGGAGACCAAGCCGAAAGGAGGCTGGCGGTTCTGGCGAAGTGGCAAACTAGACCGCAATGAATACGAGAAGGACATCGGTCGTGTCGTCGACCGGTATAACGAACGCGGATACTATGATGCCGAGGTCCTGAGTGATTCGGTGTATATCGCTGGAGCAGACGGGGACAATCCCTACATGGTTGTGGAACTGGATGTACGCGAGGGCCCCCTTTATCACATCCGTGAGATCGACTGGGAGGGCAACACGCTCTACAGCGATGCGCAGTTGTCGGAACGTCTGGGTTTGCAACCCGGGGATGCCTACAACGCCAAAAAGCTGACCGAGAATCTCTACGGTGTCGGTAAGAACAACGATGTATCAAGCCTTTACTTCAACAGTGGCCACATGCGCTTCAACGTTCAGCAGGTGGTTTCTGTAGACGGGGACAGCTTGGACCTGATGTTCGATATTTTTGAAGGCGAAGTGTACGAATACGGTACCGTCAGTATCGCCGGCAATACCAAGACAAAGGATCACGTTATCCGTCGTGAATTGACGACCATCCCGGGTGGCACCTTTTCTCGGACACAGATTCAGGAATCCATTCGGCGGCTGATGCAGCTCAATTACTTCACGCAAGAGTCGCTGGCTGCCGGTCCGGGTGTCGATATCCGGGAAGAGAGTAAGACCGTCGATTTGGCCTATAATCTGGCGGAAACAGGGACGGATCAGCTGGAGCTGTCCGGTACGTGGGGTCGCTTCGGACTAATCCTGATGCTGCGCTTCAACTTCAATAATTTCTCGGCGCAGAACGCGTTGAAGGGAGAAGAGTGGAAGCCGCTTCCAGCGGGCGATGGGCAGCGATTTTCTGTGGGTATTCAAACGAATGGCCGGCGCTACCAGCAGTACTCGCTCTCGTTTACTGAGCCATGGTTCAAAGGGCGCCCGCGGCAGCTTGGATTCTCAACGTCGTTCTCCCGTATTGCAGGCTACACCTATTATATTGAGGACAACAACGCGGGGCAGCTGCTCACGTTTTCTCAGCGGGTATTCTACTCCCAGCGTCTGAAGTTTCCCGACCCCTGGTTCACCACACAGACCCAGCTCGGATTCCAGTACTACGACAACAGAGACTGGATATCGACGCTGCCGACCGGGGTAAGCCAGGAAGTGACCATCACCCAGTCTTTGTCCCGCAACAATACGGACAACCCCATTTTCCCGACGTCGGGTTCACGCTTCAATCTCTCCCTGGAAATTGCTCCTCCGGTGGGTAATCTGATCCAGTACCACAAGTGGCGATTGACGAACGCCTGGAACACACCGTTAGCCCGCAAGATTGCCTTGGGCTTCAGTGCCGATTATGGCTATATCGGCTCGCTGACGGGTGAGGAAGTGCAGTTTGAGCGGTTCATCGTGGGAGGATCTCCATTCGAAACCCAGGGCTTTTACTCGTACTTTGGCAAAGACATCGTGTATTTGCGCGGATACCCACTGGGTGCTCTTGGTCCTCGCAGCAGCGATAATGACCCCTTCGGCGGTCGTATTCTGAACAAGTACTCGGCCGAGGTGAGATGGTCTGCCATTCGGTCCGAGCAGCTGCAGGCCGTTCCATATCTGTTTGTCGATGCAGCCAATGCCTGGGATAGCTTTGACGCGTACAACCCCACGGATCTCTTTCGATCCGCGGGTGTGGGTATGCGGTTTTTCCTTCCCATCCTCGGAATGGTGGAGATGGCCTACGGGTACAACTACGACGAATTCGAACCCATTAACTCACGGCACGATGGGTCCAAAAAGTGGACGTTTCAGTTCAGCTTGGGACAGGGATTCGGTCAGTAGGCCGGCTTACAAGGGATTGAACGGGTCACACTGCTTCGGGAAAAGAGGATACCTACCAACATGATGCACTTATCCAGACGTTTTTTGGCCGTTGCCATTGTTGCCTTGGGAATGGTCGTACCGATGCACACGGCACAGGCCCAGCAAAAGATCGGCTATGTAGATTCCGATTATATCCTTGAGCAGTTACCTGAGTACCAGACGATCCAGCAACAACTGGATCGAATGGCTCAGGGATGGCAGGCTGAATTGGACGAGCTGAAATCCGAGCTGGATGAGAAATTCCGTGAATACCAGGCCCGTGAGTTGTTGTACACCAACGAGGAACGTCAACAGCGCCGGCAGGAAATCCTTCGTGAAGAGGAGGATCTGGAACGGCTGCGGGTCACGTATTTCGGACCTGAGGGCGATATCTTTTTGCAACAGGAGAAGCTGATGCGTCCTGTGCAGGAGAAGGTCCTTCAGGCCATCAACGAAGTTGCCACGTCAGAGGGCTACGATTATGTGTTCGATGCTGCGGGCGAATTCCTTTTCATGTTCAAGCGCGACCAGTACGATCTCTCGGATACAGTGCTGAGAGAACTTGGCATAGACGTTGAGAGTACGCGCCGCTGATACGAACCTATTCCACGAACCCGGAGCAAGCGATTGCTCGCTCCACTCAATACCGGGCCCCGTTTGTCCGGATGAACAAACCAATCATGAAAGCTTCGATTACATCATTCCTTTCCGTTTTGTTGCTGGCCGGTCTCGTGTCGACGTCTGCCCAAGCCCAGAACATCCAGATCGGATACGCTGATCCAGAAATCATCATTACCTACATGCCGGGCTACCAGGAGGTCCAGCAGCAGATGGCCATAGAGTATCGCACCAGTCAGGAAGCGCTTCAAGCGCTGGCAGAAGATTTCCAGGAGCGTGTAGATCGCTATCAGCGTCAGCAACCACTGCTTTCTGAGGAGCGACGTGCAGAGCGAGAAGCTGAGCTGGCTGCACTGCAACAGGAGATCCAGAGTTCAGCAGCCGCAAAGGATGACGAGCTTGCCGCCAGACAGGATGAGCTGATGGCACCTTTGCTTCAGCAGGTTCAAGATGCCATCGATGCGATTGCCCAGGCCAAGGGGCTCGATATTGTGATGCGGTCACCTGCGTTGCTGTACGTAAACGATGAGCGTGTTGTAAATATCAACGTCGATATTGCCCGCCGGTTGGGCATCGAGGTAGATGAGGATCAGGTTTCGGACGTCAACTGATTGTTGATAGGCCATCAGGGGCCCTGCTTGCCTTATGACCTGTCGGGTCTTTCCCTGTCCGAGGCCCGTTCGTGCAGGGCTCCTATATAACATCGCACAGTTTTCAGCATGAGTACCAGAACCTCCGGCAAGAACGCGCCTGAAGATGTTGCGCGTGTAACGACGCGCACCCTTCAGGACATGAAGGCCTCGGGGGTGAAGATTGCGATGCTGACCGCCTATGATTTTACCTCGGCGCGCATCCTGGATGCAGCGGGGATCGATGTCCTGCTGGTAGGAGATTCGGCCTCCAACGTGATGGCCGGCCACGAGACTACGCTGCCGATAACCCTGGATCAGATGATATACCACGCGCAATGCGTGGTTCGTGGGGTGTCACTGGCGTTGGTCGTGGTGGATTTGCCGTTTGGCACCTATCAAGGTAACACCAAGGAGGCCCTCTCTTCTGCGGTGCGGGTCATGAAAGAGTCTGGTGCTCATGCGGTCAAAGTGGAGGGAGGACGCTCAATCGTACCCACCGTCGAACGGATTCTGGAGGCTGGAATCCCCGTTATGGGTCACCTTGGGCTCACACCGCAAAGCATCTATCGGTTTGGTTCTTATCAAGTTCGTGCTCGCGATGAGGTAGAGGCGGAGGAGTTACGAGAGGATGCCGTTCTCCTCGAGCGTGCTGGTGTATTCTCCATCGTTCTAGAAAAAATACCGGCTTCACTGGCGGCGGAAGTATCTGCATCCGTGTCCGTTCCCACCATTGGTATAGGTGCGGGTGCTCAGTGTGATGGACAGGTTCTCGTAACCCATGATGCGCTGGGACTGACCACGGACTTCAATCCGCGGTTCGTTCGTCGTTACACTCATCTTGATGAGCAGATTGAGGGGCATGTGAAGCAGTACATCGATGATGTCCGATCCGGCAATTTTCCCTCTGACGAAGAAAGCTATTGAAGCCGGTAGGAGACTTGGGTTTGAGAGACAACGGTAGAAGGCAGGAGCACCAGATATGAAAGACAAGCGCGGTCGTCCCCTTATCCTGATCAGTAATGACGACGGAATAGAGGCCGCCGGCATCCTGTCTTTGGCGGCTGCGCTGGACTCGATAGGTGATATTGTCATTGCAGCGCCTCTTCAAGAGATGAGTGCTGTCGGGCACGCCATCACCATGCGGGACCCTGTACGCGCTCGCCCATGGCCATTTCGTGGCCCCTCTGGACAGTTGACTGCCTATGCCGTATCCGGAACACCAGCAGACTGCGTAAAGCTGGCTCTCGACAAGCTCGTTCCACGCCAACCTGACCTGGTCGTGTCCGGGATCAATCACGGACCGAATACGGCTGTGAATGTCATCTATTCGGGCACGGTAAGCGCAGCTACCGAAGCCGCTATTCTCGGCATACCGGCCATCGCCTTTTCTTATTGTAAGTGGGGAAACGGGGATTTTGAAGCCTCCGGTCGGGTTGCTCAAAAAGTTGTCCAGCAAGTCCTGTCGAACGAATGGCCACCGGGTATTCTGCTCAACGTCAATATCCCGGACATTCCCTACGGCCAGATGAAGGGCTTCATGATTACCCGTCAAGCCCAAGCGCGATGGGAAGAGCAGTTTGCAGAGCGCCTCGATCCGTTTGACAGGCCGTATTACTGGCTGTCAGGCACCTTCGTGAATCTTGATAAGGGGACCAATACCGATCTCTGGGCAGTGGAGAATGGCTGGGTATCAGTTACGCCGGTACAGCATGATCTGACAGCGTATCGTGCGATGGAGTCCTTGCAGCAATGGGACTGGGACGAGCAGGCGTGAGCTCGACCATCGCCATCATAAATGTTTACTCAGACTGAACGTACCATGGGAATCGTAAACGTACATCTTGAGCGGCAAGAGGCCGCCTATCATTTCAAGGCGACCAATGCAGAGGGTCTTAGCATAGACCTGGATGACAGCTCGGCGTACGAAGATGGCAAAGGCCACGGCGTAGGGCCGATGCAGCTCTTGATGATGGCAATCGGTGGGTGTAGTGGTGTGGATATTGTCTCTATCCTGCAGAAAGGCCGCCAGCAGATCGACTCCTTTTCGATAGATGTATCAGGCTTTAAACCTGATGGAGTGGCGCCTTCCCTTTACGAGACGGTAGAGGTCCACTTCAACTTGGATGGGGATATCGATCCTGTCCGGGTAGAGCGCGCCATCGAGCTGAGCCTGGGTAAGTACTGCTCTGTTTCCCGGATGCTGGAGAAGACGGCAGACATCTCCTACCGCTACACGGTCAACGGTGAGGCGTTTGAAGGGGGGATGATCAGCGCACCTGAGTAGCGACCAGCACGCTCGGGTGGTGGCCAACGTACCTTAGCAACGACTTCCGCGCCTGAATAGGGGCCAGCGGCCCGGGTAGCGCAGTTCACGGCCAGAAAAAGCGCATCAGTCCTGCTCAAGCACCCAGATCGGAGCCGAACGCGCAGGGACGGTGATCTGACCAGATCCGTCCATTACTGATGTGTCGATAGCACCTGCGCACTCACAGCCTTCCTCTGCAAAGCGACTGCCGTCCGAGATCTGCGTCCATTCGCCCTCTGGAAGGTCGGATACATCAAAGGTTGCATCCTGCCAAGAGGTGTTCATGAGCACCAGGACGTTCCCACCGGCTACATAGCCCAGCAACTGGTCGCTGTCCGGCAAGAACCATTGATAATGCTCTTTCGGGAGGGATCCGCCAATGCGGAATACTGAACCGGCCTCACTGGCCCTGAGGGCTATCAGGCGCTTCCAGTAGGTGTTCATGGCCGCATAGTCGATAGGCCGCTCGCCTGGCTCAGCGCCAGCGAACTCCCATTCATACTGATTGGCGCGACGGTGATTGTACGTGTCCCGCTTGCCGTGGTAAGCTAGATCCCCGGAGGCAGATGTCTTGACGACTTCCATCAAGGGAGCGGCACCCTTCGAGCGCAGCATTTCCGTTCCACCATGGATGACCACGGGACCGAGCGAAGTAAATAGTAACGTTGCCGCCAGACGAACACCGGCTTCGTCCACATGTTTGCGCCCATCCCAGTCGCTGTCTGAAAAACGATCGGCCAAGGCCCAGTTGTCATGGATATCCAGGTAGTTGATGCCGCGATTGGGGTCCATCTCCTCCGGGAAGGAGTTCATGAGTCCCATCATGGCACGTTCACGCTGACTGCCATCGCCACCAGCATAGCCCCGGTCCACCGCCGGATCGGTCGGATTGGACACCGGCCCCTTGAAGGCATTACGCGCGTCGTCCTGAAAATATGTGATGGGTGCATCGGCCTTATACCAGAACAGATCTGGATCGGCCCGGGTCACAGGGTCGGTGGGAGCAATCCAGGCCTCCCCATAGATGATCAGGTCATCAGGTAGTTCTTCCTTGATCCAAGCCAACGTTTGTTCGTCGATCTGGCCAGCCAGGTCAATCCGGAATCCGTCCACGCCCAGAACGTCGACCCAGTGGCGCAACTGATCCAGCATCCAACGCTGCACCATCGGGCGGTCCTCCGGGCGCGTCTCGTTGCCGAAGGGGCCGATGTGCGCCACATCGCCATCGGTGCGGTAGTAATACGGCAGATCGATGGCGTTGAAGTTGAACAGGTAGTGGCGCCCGTCCATGTTTTCGCCGGTGTGGTTGGGGACGACATCAATGATGACGCTGATTCCCTCGCGGTGAAACGCCTCTACGAGCTGCTTGAATTCCTCTCGTTCGGCGCCCATGGGAGCATTTTTGGAACGAAACCGAGACTCCACGGCGAAAGCGTGCGTAGTGCGGTATCCCCACTGGTAGTTCTCCATGGCCACACCCTGCTCCTGCATGTAAGGATCATCGGCAAAGGCTGCCTGCCACTCGTCATCCGGATAATGCAGGTATTCTTGGACGGGCATCAAATGAACCACGTTGATGCCCAGGTCCAAAAGGTGATCAAACCCGATGGGTGCGTCATTGTCATTCCGGAGCCCCGGCTCGATCATGGCCAGCATCGTGCTCTTGATCTCGTCATTCACTGGCAAACGATCCGTGAAGTCCTGGACGTGCACCTCATAGGCTACCACATCCTCCATGGCTGGGCTGCCTCCTTTGACGGGCGCCGGCGGAGAGGAGGGCTGGTATACCATCGCTTTTCCGAACGAGTCATCACTTACCAGGGCGTAGGGATCGGTGATGTGGACCGGGTGGGTTTCGTAGAAATAATTGCCAGGTTCGTCGGTTCCATGCACGGTGAAGGTGTAAAAAACACCGTGATGGTTGCCGGCCTGCTCGGTTTCCCAAACCCCATTCGGATCCCTGGTCATGACGACGGATGACGATGGGGTTTCAAGGTCCTGGTAGCGGTCCAGGTATAAATGCAGGACCACGCGATCAGCCCGCGGTGCAAACAAGCGGAAGGTAGTTACCGCCTCGTCCTCAGAAACCGTAGCCCCTAGGGGTTTATCGGAATACAGTGACTTGAACCAGTCATTGCGCCGAACGAGTACAGGCTCATTGCGTCCGGCAACATGGAGCCGATACAGCCGTCTGGTATCCAAGGGGGTGGCAGGAACGAGCAGCAGTTCATCGGACCGTCTGGGAAGGACACTCGCGACGACAATCTCCGTACCGTCCAGGTATGCCAGTTGGTAGTCCGCTTCCGATCGCGCCGTTGTCGCCAGCGGCCCTTTGAGAATGATGGCCCCCGTTGACTGGATTTCAGCGGTGAGGTCCGGCAGTGTTTGCGATAACGTCTGTACCGGATTCAGCAGGAGGACTAGGGTTGCCGCAAAAAGAGCCTTGAGGTGTGCCATGGGGTATATCAGTATCACTGAGAGGCCAACGGAAAAGGATCGTCATTACCGGCGATAGGCGCCGGTCACACCCTAATATTCCCTACAACGGCGTTCGATCCATGAAACAGGGTACGCCAAGTCCTTTCCAGTTCACGTTGAACGTGCAGCCATCAGGGTATTCTGCAGCAGGACAGCAATCGTCATGGGACCCACGCCACCCGGCACAGGGGTAATGTGGCTGGCAATGGGTTCGACGGCATCAAAATCCACATCACCAACAAGTCGATATCCTCGTTCCCGGGTAGCATCCTCCACCCGGTTGATCCCCACGTCGATAACCACGGCTCCCGGCTTGACCAGATCGGCTGTGACGAAATTAGCCCGTCCAATGGCAGCAACCAGGATATCGGCCTGCCGTGCAAGAGCGGGAAGGTCCTTTGTTCGACTGTGGCACACGGTCACGGTCGCGTCAATCCCTCGTTTCAACATCAGATTGGCCAGTGGCTTACCAACGATATTGGAACGACCGATGATGACGCAATGCGCCCCACTTGTTTCGATACCGGAGCGCTGGATGAGCTCGACAATGCCTGCCGGCGTTGCGGGCTTGAAGCCGTCCAGTCCGATGACCAGGTTGCCAACGCTCGCGGGATGGAAGCAGTCTACATCCTTGGCAGGGTCAATAGTATCAATCACCTTGCGATCATCGATATGATCGGGCAGCGGCAACTGCACCAGAATGCCGTCTACGTTGTCATCGTCATTCAGGCGGCGGATGATATCCAGGAGTTCCTGCTCAGAGATGGACGCATCGTAGGTCAGTGTATCGCTTTCGATGCCCACTTCCGCGGAGGCCTTGGCCTTGCCACGAACGTATGAAGCGGAGGCCGGGTCATCGCCAACCAGAACCACGGCCAGATAGGGGGCACGATGACCGTTTGTCACCCGCGCTGCTACTGCTGTCTTGACTTCTTCACGGATTTGAGCGGAGATAGCCTTTCCATCGATGATGTGCGCCATGGTTGTGTTGCGAAAGGTTATTCAGAGAGGGGGATAGTCTTACAGCACGGGAGAAAATAGGTGCTGCACAGTGGACTGGAAGACAATCTTTCGAGGTGGGGATGTCAACTTTGAATGAAGCATGGCCCTCGAAATGAAACGTAGTGGTCACAAGGAAGCACGGCCGCTCTGATACCTTCGGCAATCTGTGATCTTCATGTAAAGCCGAAAGACATGCTTGATCCAAGTACGCCAATTGGTGTATTATTGCACGCTCTGATAAGCGGGTGTAGCTCAGTGGTAGAGCATCACGTTGCCAACGTGAGGGTCGTGAGTTCGAATCTCATCACCCGCTCAGCAATGTCCTCAGCAGGACATCATAAAGGCGCCGGCTTCCAGCCGGCGCCTTTATCTGTTCAGGGACTCTTCGACGGTACAAGATCCACGACAACCGGCAGGTGATCGGATGGATAGTAACCGCCCTGCACAGGATCCAAGACCTGATACGAAGCTGCTCGCCAATCCGGAGTGTGGAATACATAATCGATGCGTGCCGACGTGTCTGAACCCGGATCGAAGGAACGGTAAGTGCCAGCCTCAGCCTTTGGGTCGGACGGGGTCAGACCGGCATCCATCAAGCCGCTGGACACGATTGCCTGCCAAGGTTCGGTGTCCGGTTCGAAGTTGAAATCCCCCAGGGCCACATCCCCGGCAGTAGCCCACTCGGCAACCAGTCGCGCACTCTCACGTCGCGCTTCTTCACCCCGATGATCAAAATGCGTGTTTATGACACGCAGCGTATCTCCAGTGCCCCGATCCTCGAGAACGACCCGTGTTGCTATGCGCGGCAAGGCGGCATCCCATCCAATACTTCCGATGGAGTCCGGGAACGTTGAGAGCCACTTCGTATCCCAATCGATGAGAGTAAATCGTGTGGTATCGAAGAGCAAGGGGGCGTATTCACCGCGTTGGGCCCCGTCATCGCGTCCAACGCCCACGTATCCAAATCGGGTCTGTCCGCGCATTATATCCTGAAGTTGTGCGTGGGTTACCTCCTGCAGTCCTGCCACGTGCACTCCCGATGAATCGATAATTCCACTAACCCAGTCAGAGCGGGTTTCCCAGATGTTGTGGCCATCATCCGGACTTGCCCA
>JAAZVD010000250.1 GCA_018623785.1 Bacteroidota bacterium
GCGATCCATGCCAAAGATGGCTTCCTCCCGGTTCTCGAACGTCATGTCATATTCCTTTGACATGACGATAGCCTCCTCGGGACACACCTCTTCGCAAAAACCGCAGTAGATGCAGCGGAGCATATTGATCTCGAACCATTCCGGTTCACGCTCTTTGGGCCCCTCGATTTCGTGGGACTGCATGGAGATAGCCAACGGAGGACAAGCGCGGGCACACAGGTTGCATGAAACACACCGCGCCTTGCCATGCTCCTCTACCAGGACCGGACGGCCGCGGTAACTATCCGGCGGATACCACTGCTCTTCCGGATACTGGAAGGTATACATGGGCTCCTTCACCATCTTGCGGAAGGACCATCCCAGACCCTTGAACACTTCAGGCAGGTAGAGGCGCTCCCAGAAATTGAGAGTGCGCTCGTTCTTCTTGGCAGTATTGACAGGTGTGCCGGCCATACGTAATGCGTGGATTGGTGAGGCTTGGAATATAGCGCCGGAAACCGATCCCGACACTCCTTACAGCGTATTTCAAGGGAAGTTGATTGCGGAACAGCGGACGTCTTCCAAAGGGTCTCTACTTCTGCTTGAATACCAACTTGACGGGCACCCCTTCAAAGCCGAAGGATTCGCGAAGACGGTTCTCCAGATAGCGCCGGTAGCCTTCGCGCACCCCTTTGGGCTGGTTGGTGAAGAACTGAAAGACCGGTGGCGCCGAGCGGACCTGCGTCACGTAATTAATTTTGATCCGCTGATTTCTGTACATCGGGGGGTGATGGCGCGTGAGGGCCTCTTTGAGCCACTCGTTGAGCTTGGCCGTCGGAATACGCTTATGGCGTTCGGCATCCACTTCCAATACCTGGTCAAGCAGCTTGCGTACGCGCTGCTTGGTCATAGCTGAAATGGTAACGATCGGGATGAAATCGAGCGTCTGCAGGCGTTCCCGGATGGAAGCCACGTAATCGCGGGCCGTGTTGGTCTCCTTCTCCACCAAATCCCACTTGTTGATGCCAAGGACTAATCCCTTTTTCAGGATCTCTGCCCGCTTGAGCACCTTGATGTCCTGGGACTCCAGCCCCTCGACGGCATCGATGAGGAGGATAGCCGTCGTGCACGATTCTATGGCTCGTTCCGTCCTCAGCGCCGAATAGAACTCGACATTCTCCCGCACCTTGGCCCGCTTGCGTAATCCGGCCGTGTCCACCAGCACGATCTCCTGACCGTCAACCTTCATCACGGCATCGATGGAGTCCCGCGTCGTACCCGATATTTCCGTGACGATAGAGCGTTCCTCTCCCAGAAGTACGTTCGTCAACGAGGATTTACCCACGTTGGGCCTACCAATGATGGCAAACCGAGGGCGGTCGTCTTCTTCCTCGGGTGGCCCCTCGGGTAGATGCTTGATGACGTCATCCAATAGATCTCCCGTGCCCATGCCGTTGATGGCACTGATGGGATAGATATCATCAAAGCCGAGCTGGTACAGATCGTTGGCTGCCCAGCGACGTTCCTCGTTGTCCGCCTTGTTGGCTACTACCAGAACAGGGCGGTCACTGCGTCGAAGCAGGTTGGCCATCTCCAGATCCAGATCCGTCACGCCGACGGTCACGTCGTTGATGAAAAGGATCAGGTCCGCCTCTTCGATGGCCAAGTGGACCTGCTCCCGGATAGCCGCCTCGAATCGATCTTCCGAACCCGACACAAAACCGCCGGTATCGACAATGGAAAAAGCACGACCGCCCCACACTACTTCGCCATAGACCCGATCCCGGGTTACCCCCGGCTCATCGTGCACAATGGAGCGGCGCTCCTCGGTCAGGCGATTGAAAATGGTGGATTTACCCACATTGGGGCGTCCCACGATGGCGACAAGCGGCATGTCAAGAATACCGGCAGCAAGACCGGCAGAAAAGGAGGTGCGTCAGGATCGTTCCTTGCGCTCAATATACAGCGCCCGGAAGAGCATGAACGCCGACTCGGCTGTTTCGGTTGTGAACCAGTAGTTGATTCCTGCCCCAATGGCGGCGCCTGCAATGGGAATCACCTGGGCGATCTTGCGCCCTCCGATGTTCTTGGCAATCTCGCGCAGCAGGTTTCGGTTTTGATCCCGGAAGGTCCCCGACACACGACCCCGATACTCTGAAACCTGCGCGAGGGCCGCAGCAGCGACGGTTATCTCCCTGAGGGCTTGGTTCTTCGACTCTTTGGATCCGCTAGCTGCAACATTGAAAATGGACAGGACCAGCGGCGAGAAAGCCGGTGTGCTGACGTCAAATCCGTAGGCGGCACCGATTTGCTGGATAAGGCGCAGGTTGATCCCGAAAAGAAGGGGAATATCCGCAGCCATCATAACGGCACCTCCCAAGCCTGTCCCGCCGCCCTCAACCGCTGCCAGAATGGCATTTTCCGATACGTAGCTCTTGGCAATACCATCCAGGATCTTCAGATCGTGGTCCCGCAGTTCGGTGATGTCCTCAGCTTCGATACCTTTGCTGCGCGCGACCCGAAGCGCTTCCTTTGGCTCATAGGTCCACGTAGAGGCATCATTGAGCAGGGAAAGAAACTGCAAAAGAGCCTTGTCGGCCTGGTCCACGAGCTCCTCAGGGACCACCCGCTCGACCACCCAGTCCATCGGGGACATGGCCCAATTCAACGCTTGGGCAATCAGGGACTCGTCCCCGCGTTGCCATCGCTCAATTTCTTTCTGTACGGATCGTTCGTGTTCGGTCAGTCGCATAGTCGTCCTCCGCCGGGGTGTACTGGGGGCGCAAAGCGGAAGTTGCACCGAAAATCAGAAGTTGCACAGGGGATCAACACGGCTGCCTCGCTTCCCGCGCATCTCCGAAGAAACTCACCCCACCAGTACCAATCCGAGTATGCCGACCAGGAAGCAATACGCGGCAAAAAAATGAAACTGGCCTCTCTTCACGAAGGTCAGCACAAGCTTGATGGCGACAATACCAGAAAGGAATGCCGCCAAAACACCGGGTATCATGACACCCCACGCAGCGCCATTGATGGCGCTGACGGCTGCCCCGAGCTTCAAGAAGGTGGCACCGATTACCACCGGAAGCAGCATAAGGAACGAGAAGTCGGCCGCTTCTTCCGGGTTGATCTGCTGGTACATGGCCGTGCAGATTGTAGCTCCAGAGCGGGAAATGCCGGGTATCATGGCAGCCGCTTGGGCCAGCCCGATCAAGAGACTACTGCCAGGTCCCACCCGCCGCGTACCTTTATTGCTCCACATGGTGAGCAGCAGCAGAACTCCTGTCACGAGCAGCATCCCCGAAGCAAGTCTCGGGGAACCGAATGCCGCCTCAATCCGATCCCCAAGC
>JAAZVD010000251.1 GCA_018623785.1 Bacteroidota bacterium
CCCGGCGCCGGCCAACGTCTGCAGGGCCAGGAATTGCGCCGCCTGTCCACTGGCCGTTGCTACCGCAGCCAGACCACCCTCAAGGGCCGCTACCCGACGCTCAAAAACATCCGTCGTCGGATTCATGATGCGGGTATAGATATTGCCGAACTGCTTCAGGGCAAACAGGTTGGCGCCGTGTTCAGCGTCGTCGAAGACGTACGACGTGGTGGCATAAATCGGGACAGCACGGGCGTTCGTGGCGCTGTCGGGCTCGTGACCAGCGTGGAGTTGAAGGGTTTCGAACCGATGGGGAGTTCCGTTGGCACTCATGGCTTCCTTCCTGGGTGATGATTGGTAAGGGCAGGCGTCCTCGTATCACCTGAAAACCACTCATCCAGAAGGAGCGGGTGCGGTCCTTTTCGGCCTGTTCGTGGGAAGAGGTCATAAAAAACCTCTTCCACACCGAGCAGGCGGAAGAGGTCATGCAATCGGCCCGGATGGACCGAACTCTTGGCCACGGGCCAAGAGGCTTCTCCCGCTCATCTTCCCTCGGTTGAGGTAGGAATTGGCACCTTCTCGCACGTCGTAGGACGTACGGCGGTTGCCAGGGCATCATTGGGCCTAATCCCTCTGCCCTTCTGGATGAGCTATCGCAGGCGCATCGAAACGCGCTTTCACGGGCGGAAAACCCCAGAGAACCTGAATGGTTCCGGAAAAAAATCAAGCGCCTGGCACTGTCCTTGAAAAGCGCAGTCGGTGCCCAATTACGACGTGAGCCTGGAAACGAGGGGGGCATTGCGGCGTTTCTCTGATACCTTCAACCCAACCCGGTCCAGCACCATGAGATCACTTTCCACCTCCCTCCTGCTCTGTTTCCTGACCATCGGCTTGTATGCCATGCCTGCACGTGCCCAGGATCGGCCCGCTTCTCCCCGCGGCGAAGTATCTACACAGGTGGGCGGCTCATGGGATAATGGGAGCTACACAGGTGGAAAGTGGATCGTCATTGACTACGGGCGCCCGATCCTGCGCGGACGCACAGGCATGTTTGGCGAGGGTGACAACTACGGCGAGGCTGTCAAGTCGGGTGCGCCCGTCTGGCGGGCCGGCGCCAATCAGTCCACGATGCTCATGACCGAAACGGACCTCATGCTGGGGAGCGCCCATCTGCCTGCCGGCTCGTACACGCTGTTCATCGAACCTGATGCCGACGCATGGACCCTGATCATCTCGAATCACAAAGCCAAGCCGTCCGGGAATTCAGACATGGAAGGCATCTGGGGCGCCTACAACTACGATGCAGGCAAAGATGTGCTCCGTGCCAAAATGACGCTGTCAGAGGCTCCTTTCAGCGTTGATCAGCTTACCTTTTCGTTCGTGAACATGACGCAAGCCGGAGGCACCCTGACCGTCATGTGGGAAAAAGAACTGGCAACCATCGATTTCATGGCCCACTGCATCGGAGGTCATCCCTGCAGTAGGGATGATCCAGACCGGCAGTAGCGGTGATCCAGACCGGTAGGGGCCTGGTCAGGACATGGGGCGAGGCACAAACCGGCCCCGAAGACCCCTGTCCCTACATCTGCCGGGAATCATAGGCCCAGTGCAAAAGGGCCTGTCGCTGCCGAGGTCGGCATTTCCAGTCCCCGGGGACACAGTTTTTCTTGAGCTGGGCAATGTGGCGGGTCATGGCTTTCCAGCGCTTGATTTGACGCTCATCGTCCTCTGATCGACGCCCCATCCAGTAGCGGCAATACCACTGGAACCACCCGCGTGGATCCTGCTCATGTACCCATCCCTTTTCCACCCAGTACGAGAGGGGCTTGGACGCATCGACCCCGAAGAAGTTGAGAGAGTTGTCACGTCTGGCGGGGCTCAAGCGGGCTTCCTCAAACCAGACATCGGGGAATTCATCCCGGCAATCGGTCATGTACTTGCCCCCGAAAATGCCCATGGCAAGCATTTCGGCGGGGGAGAGCTCCGGGGCGAAATCCGGGTGGAACTGTTCGCCGGCGGGCTTGACCAGTTCATACGTGTAGCCCTGCTGCATGCGGTCGTGCACCGTCACACGGTGCGGGCGCGTACCGGGATCAGAAGTCATGGGTAGACCTGGCTGGTGAAGAGGACCTTTGAGAGACGTCCCAAAGACGATTCGTTACGAATCTCGGCGGCGCGCCATGACGGCGCGCGGATTGCTTCAGATCCAGCGTCGTACGCGGGCCTGATACCTCTCGAAGTCTTCTCCGAAAAGCGTCCGCAAAACCCGTTCCTCAGGTACGATCTGGAACCGGGTCATGAAGGGTATGAACACGAGAGCCAGAAGGAGCGGCAGGATTCCTCCCTGAAGCACGGCCCACCCCAGAAGCAGGGCAAAAAGACCGGTGTACATCGGGTTTCGCGAATACGCGTAGATACCGCGTGTTACGAGCAAAGACGCCTTGCCCGGTGTGTGCGGATTGACGGTCGTCCGCGCTTTGTAGAACGCGGCCACGCCAGCCACGGCAACCAGGATACCGACCACCCCAAGCAGCGCCGCCAGCCCCTCAAGCATAGCCGAAACGGTCCACGAAAGGATAGGCACGGCCCCGCCGGCCCAAACGAGCAGGCCGGTGCATGCACCCACAACGACGGGAGGGATTTTCAATTCAAGCCATTCCATGGTACCTACGTTGCAGATTCGAGCGCGCGTGCTTTGATTCAACCGCGTGCTTTGAATCGACCGCGCGTATCCATTCGACGATGCATCCTGCGTTCTGTTCATCCCGAATCCCGTCCTGACATCAACCACCTTGCAGCGGTACTATTACCTGTACGTGATCGAACTGGACTCTGCGGTACGCCAGAAGCGCAGGTTCCGTAGGGCCAACCCGATGATGCAAGCATCATTGCCGTGTGTCTATGTAGGTAGTTCCGTGAGAACGCCGGACGAGCGATTTGACCAGCATAAGCAGGGCTACAAGGCCAACGGGTATGCGCGTGCTTTTGGATTGAAACTGCGCCCCGAGCTGTTTGAAGCCTACAACCCCGTCCCATTCAGAGCTGATGCCGAAGAATTGGAGTCCTATCTGGCCGATCGGTTGCGAAAAAAGGGGTATGGTGTCTGGCAAGGATAGGTGACAAACCCGACCTGGCCTCTGAAACGAAACCGGGGTGACTCGGTACTCAGCACTCAGAACCAGTCATCACAGCATCATTATGAAAACCGTCAAGTTTCTTGCCACCAGCGTCGTTCTGGGTCTGGGCCTGCTCGTCTGGGCCAACTTCAACACCCACGACGATCCACCGGCCGTCGGCGACACAGCTCCAGATTTTACCTTGGTATCCAATGAG
>JAAZVD010000252.1 GCA_018623785.1 Bacteroidota bacterium
GAGGAAGACATAGTCTCCGGGTTCGGCCGGAATCTCATCGAAGCGGCCAGGCTTGACCCACTGGTACACCCGCTCGTCATCGCTGATCGACGCGCCCGCAAAACGGGGAGAGGCGAACGACGTCAGGCCGATCATGTCCGACTCATCAATGTCCGTGAACTCGAAGTTCGGCTCGCCCGGCTTGGTAATATCGAATTGGTCGCCGGCGGTCGGGAAACCGTCGTTTTCTCCCGGATCGCCCGTGCCAGGAATGCCGTCGATGCCAACATCATCCTTTTCCGGATCCCAGTCCCCGTCGTTGTCGATACCGTCCGTCCAGGATTCATCTACCAGGCCATCACCGTCGTTATCGATGCCGTCACCCTCGTAGTAGACGCCGTTTATGATCTCATTGCCGAGCCCGGGGCTTTCCAGGAACTTGTATCCGAAATACCCCGGAATGCGTCCCGGTACGTCCCCTACGAGGTTGTTGTCCCAGGCAAAGACCATGTTGCGTTCTGTGTCGAAGGCCGCCTTGTCATCAGCCCAGTCCCCGGGTCCCCCAACGTGCGGGTCTCCCCACATACCAAAGGTCACATTTTCGAGATCTTTCTCGCTCTTGTTGGAAATCTTGTAGACCAGGAAGATAGCATCCTCAGCCAGCGGGTTGGCCCACTGATATAGGCGAACTTCCACTTCGAGTCCGAGACCCCGCTTGGTCGAGTCCGAGGGGAAGGGGTAGTACTGGAATTCTCGGTTGGCGTAGTCGTTCATGAAGTAGAGGGCTTCCTTGTCGGCATTGGAAGCTCCCTGCTGTAGCGCGCCCGGCCAGACGTACTCTTTCAGGTTGTCGTTGTACCAGCTGTCGGGCCAAGAGTCGGGTCGACCGTCCAGGTTGTTATCCTGTGCATCCGAGACAGGGATCAGATCAGACTCGCGGCTGACGACTTCAAGACCTGCAAAACTACCAACTGGTTGTGCACACGGGATCGGGTGCCACCCCCAGCGCTCGGACCCATCTGGTGACACTTCGCCGCCTCCAGAGGCAATACCATCAGAGATGATATGCATCACGTAGATCTGCTGACCATTCTCGTCGAGTACGGGAGTGCCATTTTCATCCACTTTGAGGACGCTTTTTGGGTCCCGGCGGCCCTCGTCGACGATTTCGGCGGCCACGAAGGGGCCAAATTCATAGCCGTAGCCCAAGCCGTTCCAGACAATGTCGGTAATCGTGTTTCCCGGAGCTGAAATGGAGCCGAAGTTCAGGATCTGGGTGGTGATGCGGTTTCCGTTCAGGATGACATCTCGACGATCCGTGTTGTCTTCAAAACAGTCCGAGACAGCTTGTTCGCCCCCTTTGGCGGATTGGCGATTGATCCACTGCCGGATATCATCATAGTCCTGGCCTCTTTCGCGATCCTGGGCGAGCAGGAGAGACGGAAAGGTCAGAAAGGAAACGGATAAGAGCAGGAGTGCTGCGCGATAGTTCATTCGACTCGATGCGAGTTGACGTGGTGTATTCATGATCAGCTACTGATAGTCGGTTTAGCGATTCGGATGGCTTCTGCCGAATCCGTATCAGAAGTTGACCGTGGCGCCGAGGCGGACCTCACGCGGTGAGCTGTAGTAATGTGGACGGGTATTGTATTCGTCCAGATCGGCAATGCCGGGCAGGTCGTAGGCCGGCTCCCAGGAGGCATGTACCCCACGTTCTCCGTTCAGGGAGTAGGTAGCACGCCCGGTATCTGAGAACACCGAACGCTCGTTCAGGATGTCAAACACGTTGAACACCTTGGCAAACAAGCGTAGGGATGTGCCCCCCTTGACCGGTACATCGTAGTACAGGTGCGCATCCATCTTGAACAGATTTGGCTTGCGCTCCTGGTTCGGTAACTGATCAATCTTCTGGTCGAACAGCTGCGGTGTGTACGGATACCCAGTTGAATAGGACGTTATGAAGGAGACGCCCCAACGGCCCGGATCGGTCAAGGTGACCGTATTCGAGAGCACATGGCGCTGATCGAACGAAAGTGGAATCAGTTCGAGCTCGTTCTCGCGTCCGGAGAGGGAGTTGAAGAAGAAGGCGTTGGTCTGATTGTTGTTGCCTTCTGCAATCTGGTACGTATAGTCCACCGTGGCCGAGAGCATGCCATCACGACCGCGACGCTTTGTCAAGGCAAAAGTCACCCCTTTGACGTTGGCATAGTCGCGGTTGAGGTAGATGTTGTAGACATCTTCTCCGGCAATCGTGCTGAAGCGGATGGTCTGCAAAGCCAGATAGTCCCGGATGTCTTTGTAGAACCCGGTAATTGTAAAGGCCAGCTTGTTCGTGATACCCTGCTGCATCCCGATCTCATACTGCACCGTGCGCTCCGGACGCATATTCGTGTTGCCGAACGTCGGCGCAGAAGAGAGGCTGAACTCGAATTCGGGGTTCAGGTACAGATTACGCAGACGCGGCATCTGAGCGAAGTGTCCATAGGAGAAGTGGATGATTCCGGTTTCCGTAATCGGGAACGAGACTCCCAGCCGAGGCATGATGAGATGGGTGGCCTCCGCATCCCGGGCCACTTGGTCAAATTCTCCTTCTTGTACCGGCGGGTTCAGAATATCCGGGAAGTAGAGACCGTTGGGCTGGAAGTATTCGTAGCGCAGTCCGGCGTTGATGATGAAATCGTCGAATTCAAGTTTGTCCTGCGCGTAAGCACTGAACTCGAAGACTTGCTGGTCGACATATTCGTCATGAGCGGGCGTATCGACCGGGGGAACCGTAGGAGAGCGGTAATTATCTCCGTCGTACAGAACGACAAAGTTTTTGCGGTCCAGCAAGTGTCGCTGCAACTCGAATCCGAGTTTGGTCTCATGGATGATGCCAATTTGCTGAGTCAGATCACCTTTGATACGCAGTGACGCAGAGGACTCACGGGTGTGGCCCTTTTGATCTCCACCGAAGAGGAACTGGTTACCCGGGAAGCCGATGATATCCCCTGAGGAGACATACAGCGGATTGTAGGGGTCCTCGTACAGGAACGTCTTGGACTCGTTGGTGGCGTAGGAAACCCGCAACGTGTAAAAGGCGCGCTCAGTCAGTGTCTGCGTCCAGTGAAGGCTATGGTTGAAGCTGCGGTTACGATTGGTGGCGGTACCGTTCGGATTATACTTGTAGGCAAAGCTGTACAGCTTGCTTTTGGCGCCGTCTGTCATGAAGGAGTATTCCAGCTTGCCGCCCGTAATCGGATGCATGCTGAGCTTGGCAATGAAATTGCCGCTTTCACGGGGGTTCAGAGCCGTATCCTTGCC
>JAAZVD010000253.1 GCA_018623785.1 Bacteroidota bacterium
CTCGGTCAGAGTCAGCGAGGCGCCTTCATCTGCAACGACCAGTAGACGAGGTTGAACCAGTCCCGAGGCGCTTACCGTGTCATGGTGAAGAATGATAGGTGTATCAATCTTGGCGCCAGCGGCTGCATGGATCAGGATGCCGTCTTCGGCTGCAGCGGCTGCCAACGACGAGAACGCATCCCGGTCAGATACAAAGGCACGCGAGAGGTGATCGTTCACAAAAATGCGATTGCCTTCGTAGGCGTCAACCAAAGAGCTGATGGTCAGCCCCTCCGGCAATGACGTCGGCGTACTGTCGAGGAGCCCATTCGTTGTGGAAAGGTGGATACCCTCCACGTGCTCCAGCTTCCGGTCCGCTTGGACCGTTCCTGATGCGTTCTCCAGCGACAGGTCGTCTGTCACGCGCTTGGCCACGGGAGTGTACTTATACGCCTCGCTGCGTTTTGTGGGCAAGCCCATCTCCTTGAACGCACTGGCGGCCACTCGGCGAGCTGACGCCCAGCCGTTCCCGCCGATGGTGTCCTGACGCTCCAGGCGGGCATTGATTTCTTCGATTAGTTTCTGTTCGATCTGCACGGTCAATCCGGGTCCAGGTGATGGGGGGCTGCGTGGATGGTTCAGACGGCTTGGCTGGTCTCGGCCTTGATCCAGTCGTATCCCTTTTCCTCGAGCTCGAGTGCCAGTTCTTTGCCCCCGGACATGACAATCTTGCCATCGACTAGGACATGAACAAAGTCTGGAACGATGTAGTCGAGCAGTCGCTGATAGTGAGTAATCACCACAAAAGCCCGGTTGTCACCACGCAGGCTGTTGACACCGTCGGCGACGATGCGTAAAGCATCAATGTCCAGTCCGGAGTCCGTCTCATCCAGGATAGCCAGCTTGGGGTCCAACATGGCTAGCTGGAAAATTTCGTTGCGCTTTTTTTCGCCACCGGAGAAACCTTCGTTGACCGAGCGGGCCTTCAGCGAGGGGTCCAGGTGCACGAGAGCTGCCTTCTCCTTCATGAGCTTCAGAAAATCGCCAGCGGAAAGGGCCTCCTGACCTTTGTGTTCACGGACCGAGTTTACCGCCTGCTTGAGGAAGTTCGACATCGAGACGCCCGGCAGCTCCACAGGGTATTGGAAGGCGAGGAACAGGCCTTCGCGGGCGCGCTCATCGGTCTCCATCTCCAGCAGGTCTTCTCCGTCGAAATCGATGGATCCTTCGGTCACTTCATAATCTTCGCGTCCGGCCAGCACCGACGCGAGCGTGCTTTTTCCGGATCCGTTGGGACCCATGATGGCATGGACTTCGCCTGCTTTTACAGTCAGGTCCAAGCCCTTCAGGATTTCCGTGCCGTCTTCTTCGATGCTGGCGTGGAGGTTCTTGATCGTGAGCATGATAGTGTCTTTCAGTGGTGTGGGTGAGGCGTGGTTGTCTCGCCGGGTCAACCGACGCTTCCTTCAAGTTCAATAGCCAGCAGGTTGCGGGCTTCTACCGCAAATTCCATCGGAAGCATGGCCAGGATTTCCTTGGCAAATCCGTTGACGATGAGTTTGATGGCATCCTGTTCGCTGATACCGCGCTGCAGGCAGTAGAAAATCTGGTCTTCCCCGATCTTGGACGTTGTTGCTTCGTGCTCAACCTTGGCCGTCGGGTTGTTGATCTCCAGGTAGGGGAACGTGTGTGCGCCGCACCGATCGCCGAGCAGCATCGAGTCGCACTGGCTGAAGTTGCGGGCGTTCTCGGCACCGCGATTCACCTTGACGAGGCCGCGGTAGGAGTTCTGGCTCTTGCCGGCCGATATCCCTTTGGAGATAATCGTCGACGAGGTGTTTTTGCCAATGTGTACCATCTTGGTGCCCGTGTCGGCCTGCTGCTTGCCTTTCGTGAAGGCAACCGAGTAGAATTCGCCGACCGAGTTGTCGCCTTTCAGGATACAGGAAGGATACTTCCAGGTGATGGAGGATCCGGTCTCGAGCTGCGTCCACGAGATCTTAGAGCGGTCACCGGAGCAGATGCCGCGCTTGGTCACGAAGTTGTAGATCCCGCCGACGCCTTCACTGTTGCCCGGGTACCAGTTCTGGATAGTGGAGTACTTGACTTCGGCGTCGTCGTGCGCCACGATTTCGACAACAGCCGCATGCAGTTGATTCTCGTCGCGCTGCGGCGCAGTGCACCCCTCGAGATAGGAAACGTAGGCGTCTTCATCGGCCACGATCAACGTGCGCTCGAACTGCCCCGTACCCGATTCATTGATACGGAAATAGGTGGACAGCTCAACGGGGCACTTAACCCCCTTGGGGATATAACAGAAGGACCCATCCGAGAAGACAGCCGAATTCAAGGCTGCAAAGAAGTTGTCCGTATGAGGGACTACGCTGCCGAGGTACTTCTTAACCAGGTCGGGATGCTTCTGCACGGCCTCGGAGAAAGAACAGAAGATGATGCCGTTCTTTTCCAGCTCTTTGTTGAACGTCGTTGTGACGGATACCGAATCCATAACAACATCGACAGCAATACCCACGAGGCGCTCCTGCTCGGCCAACGGAATACCGAGCTTCTTGAAGGTCTCAATAATCTCCGGATCCACTTCGTCGAGGGACTCATACTCCGGCTTTTTTTTGGGCGCGGCGTAGTAAGAGATAGCCTGAAAGTCGATGGGCGGGATGTCCAAGTGGGCCCAATCGGGGAGACCATTCCCCTCGTTCAGTAGGGACATGAAATGGCGGTAGGCCTTCAGGCGCCATTCCAGCAACCATGTCGGTTCCTTTTTCTTGGCCGAAATGAACCGAATCGTGTCCTCTGACAACCCTGCTGGGGCCTTGTCAGATTCAATATCGGTGACGAAACCGTATTTGTACTCGCTTTGCGCCACTTCGTGAAGCAGCTCCGTTCCGTTTTCGCTCATGGATGATTCTTCGGGTGATGATCCGTCGGGGTAATGGTCCGTTCAGGACGCAGATCCGAACAGATGGACGGTCTTGTTTGGATCGGATCTAAATAAAGCCGGGGGGTCGGGAATGGTTTCGATTGGATACAGGAATGGATCCAGTCTTCACAGAGCCTCCGATCCCGGTTTGGGAACAGCGGCGCCACTGATGATTACTGTGCAAAGATGCGTACCGAAGGGGGCGGTATCATTACACACAAAAGCGATAAGAATGCCCAGTTTCACGCATCCTTCGTACCTTTCAACCGCACCTATGTGCTCAACCATAACGACGATGGAAACAGCTATTGAGGATGTCATCCATATAACGGATGCCGCTTTGGCCAAGTTGGTTGAAACCGC
>JAAZVD010000254.1 GCA_018623785.1 Bacteroidota bacterium
GACGCTACAGTAATATCTCGCTGCTGACCGGTAGACTTCCTGAAGGCAAGGGCCGCACGTAAGAAGTGCTGGCCCGCAGAAGGACACCTCTGTCAATCGCCCGACAAACCGCTCCTTCGGTGTCGTCCCTCCACCTTACCGTTATCCTGTTGTTCATCCCCTGCCCGTAACAGACACCATGCTAAAACCTCGATACCTGTTGTTCGTAGTGCTGGTGACGGCCCTGTCACTGGCGCCCCATCGTGTGCAGGCCCAGGACGACCAAGTGCTGGACGAGATCGTAGCAGTGGTAGGAGACTACATTATTCTACAGTCTGATGTAGACGGGATGGTGCTCGGTGTCATGAATCAGCAGCAGATTGCATGGTCCTCTGAGTTATGGTCTGAGGCCTTGCAGCAGCTGGTAAACGAAAAAGTCCTTGTTGTCCATGCCAAGAGGGATACCAACATCGTTGTCACCGACCAGCAGGTGGACCAGATGCTGGATGCGCGTATCTCTCAAATACAACAGCAGGTAGGCGGTCAGGCTCGCCTGGAAGAGCTCTACGGCAAGTCTTTGCTTGAATTCAAGGCAGATCTGCGAGAAGACTACCGAGATCAGCTCCTGGCGGACGAAATACGCCGGCAAAAAATGGGCGGCATCAAGGCAACTCCCACGGATGTGAGGCGATGGTTCCGTCAGATCCCTACAGACTCCCTACCCACCATTCCCGACCTGGTCCGGGTGTCACACATCGTGCAGTTGCCTGAGGTTACACAGGCGGCTCGCGATGAAGCCATGGAAATCATCAGTACAATCCGGGATTCGGTGGTCGCAGGCGTGTCCACAATCGAGGATATGGCGGAAGCTTTCTCCGATGATCCCGGTTCGGCATCGAATGGGGGGTTGTACGAGGACATGGGGCTGGACGAAGTCGTCCCCGAGTTCGCCGCTGTTGCGTCAAGGTCACCCTTTGGCGCGTTTTCCCGCATTTTTGAGACGCAGTTCGGCTTGCATTTTCTCCGTGTCAATGCGCGTCGTGGAGATCGTATCGACTACAACCATATCCTGATTTCCTTTGACGACAGAAAGGTGGACAGTGCGCCCGCAATCGCCCGCCTGGCGGTGCTCAGGGACTCGATTGCGACGGGTAAAGCATCCTTTGAGGCACTGGCCCGGGAAGAATCCGAGGAAGAACTGAGCAAGGCGCAGGGTGGGCGCGTGACGGACCCGAGCTCGGGCGAACGTAATTTGTACGTAGAGGCGCTGGGAGGTTTATGGCAACGCACCCTTGCTGACCTTGAGGTCGGCGACATATCGGAGCCTGCCGCAGTTGTGCTTCTTGACGGTCGTCGTGCTTGGCATATCGTTCGGCTCGACGAGCGCATTGAATCCCATCAAATTGATATCGAAAGAGACTATGAGCTGATCGAACAACGGGCCCTGCAAGACAAACAAGCGCGTGTCATGGAGGAATGGATGCGTGAACTCCGTCAGTCGGTTTATCTTGATTACCGAGGCAGCGCCAGAGAACTCGTTCAGGCAAATACGATGCCTTGACGGGTCCAATACACTACAGCCCTAATTCACATTCGCACGTCCCATCCGACATGAAGCCGACCACCTCCCCAGAAACTGTTGAAGCGTTGCATGAAGGTTTCCAACACCTGAGGGATGAAATCGGAAAAGTCATCGTGGGTCAGGACGCTATCATCCGGCAACTGTTCATTAGCATGATCTGCCGGGGCCACGTCTTGTTGGTTGGTGTGCCGGGACTGGCCAAGACACTGCTGATTCAAACCGTCTCTGATGCCATAGATCTACCATTCTCCAGAATTCAGTTCACGCCTGATTTGATGCCCAGTGATATAACGGGCACAGAGATCATCGAGG
The DNA here is from genome assembly GCA_018623785.1 of Bacteroidota bacterium. GTDB lineage: Bacteria > Bacteroidota > Rhodothermia > Rhodothermales > UBA10348 > JAAZVD01. Next base: position 1,874 of record JAAZVD010000254.1, read on the forward strand.
AAGATGCAGCTACTGGTCGTCGGCAGTTCCGGTTTGTGAAAGGCCCCGTTTTTGCGAGCGTCGTGCTCGCCGATGAAATAAACCGTACGCCACCCAAAACACAGGCTGCACTCCTTGAAGCCATGCAGGAACATCGGGTTACAGCAGCCGGACAGACATTCCAGCTTCCCGAGCCCTTTTTTGTTCTTGCCACCCAAAATCCGATAGAGCAAGAAGGCACCTATCCACTGCCCGAGGCCCAGCTGGATCGCTTTATGTTCAATTTGTGGCTGGACTATCCGACATTTGATCAGGAGGTTGACATCGTACGGCAAACGACCAGTGCCGCACGACCGGACAAAAAGCATGTCATGTCAAGCGCTGATATTCAAGAATACCAAGCCCTCGTTCGTCATATTCCGGTCACGGATAATGTGATAGAGTATGCCGTGAGACTTGTCAACAAGACCCGGCCCGCAGGAGAGTTGGCACCGGATTTTGTCAGAGACTATCTCAGCTACGGAGCCGGGCCGCGTGCCTCTCAGTACCTCATCCTGGGGGCCAAGGCATCAGCTGCACTCGATGGGCGACTGACTCCCTCCATCGATGATGTCAACCGGATTGCCGTATCCGTATTGCGTCACCGCATCGTTCCAAATTTCAATGCGGAGGCCGACAACGTTACGGCCGTTGAAATCATTGAGCGCATGCTGGAAGCATCGGTCTGAAATTGATAGCTACGATGGCTAGATTCCGGCATGGGATCGCCATCTCGAAATATGGACCGTGAGGCAGGGTCACAAGACCCTGCACATCCATCGCCGCTCAGGGTGATATCAGCGGAGTGGGTCCTTTTACCGGACGGCTGGCATCAGAGAATGGCCATTTCCATTGGAGCGGGAGGCACGATTCTCCAGGTATCTCCTGCTGATGGCCCTCTGGACAGTCACATTATCATTCCAGGCATGGTGAACGCCCATTCTCATGCCTTTCAGCGGGGTCTTTTGGGCCGAACTCAGCGGTTCCACAGACCAGAAGATGATTTCTGGTCCTGGCGTACGGAAATGTACCGCGCAGCCACAAATTTGACGCCTGACGATCAGGAACGCGTGGCCCATCGGACATTTTGCGGTATGATTCAGCGCGGTTATACAACCGTTTGCGAGTTCCACTACACGCACGGTGCTGTCCGCATGGATCATGGGGAGATGCCTCTGCTCATGTCTGAGGCCGTACTTCGCGGAGCAGAGCGAGCGGGAATGCGTATCCGCCTGCTGCCAGTTTGTTATCAGCGATCCGGTTTCGGACAGCCGGCGTTACTGCCTAACCAGCGCCCCTTCGGATTGACGACGGACGTGTACCTGAGTTTGGTGGATCACCTGGTACAGGAGTCCTCATTGACCTCCTTGC
>JAAZVD010000255.1 GCA_018623785.1 Bacteroidota bacterium
GATCCTTTCTACGACCCGCTGGCATTCGCCACCGAGGAAGCCCACCGCAGGGGCCTTGACCTGCATGTCTGGTTCAATCCGTATCGTGCTGGTCACCCCACGGCTCCTGACTCCCTGGCCATGAATCATGTGGCCAACCGTTTTCCGGATGCCGTCCATGCGTACGGTACCCAGCTTTGGATGGACCCCGGAGCGCCCGAAATAGCCGATCACTCTCTGGCCGTAATCATGGATGTCGTGGAGCGCTATGACATTGATGGCGTCCATATGGATGATTATTTCTATCCGTACACGGTGCGGGATGAGGAAGGCAATACGGTGGCCTTTCCCGACAGTGCAGCCTACGCCGCATACGGCGAGGGCATGGACATAGGGGATTGGCGGCGCCAGAATGTGGACCGATTCATTGAGCGGGTATACGCAAGTATCAAGGAGCGCAAGCCGTGGGTGCTTTTCGGCCTGTCGCCCTTCGGTATATGGCGCCCGGGTCATCCGGAGGGAGTGACCGGTTTTGATCAGTATGAAGGACTATATGCCGACGCCCGGAAATGGCTGCGCAACGGATGGGTGGATTACTATACGCCCCAACTTTACTGGCCGATGGACAGTCGGGGCCAGCCCTACGGACCGCTTTTGGACTGGTGGGTGGGGGAGAACATCACCCATCGCCATATCTGGCCTGGTAATGCCATTTATCGGGCTGATCCCGGTCCGAACAAAGCCTGGCCGGTCCAAGAGGTCCTCGATCAAATCGAACGGACCCGTCGGACGCCCGGTGCATCCGGGAATGTCCTGTTTTCCATGCAGGCCTTGCGGCCGGACGACATCCATCTCTCTGATTCCTTGTACCTGGCGCCCTATGCTCAGCCGGCTTTGCCTCCGCCGACCACGTGGTTGGGCGGAGAGGCCCCTGCAGCACCCCTTCTCGAATCGCGCCGCTTGGCCGGACGAACGCACGTAGCCATTGCGCCAGCGAGCCGTGTGCGCGTTCGGCGATGGGTCGTTCAGATCCTCAGCCGAAACGGCTGGAAGCACCACGTTCTTCCGGCTTCGCAGCGCACCATTCCGGCAGACGTGCTTCTGGATGCCGAGGCCATTGCCGTACGGGCCGTCACACGCTTGGGATATGAAAGCGAACCTTCCATCCTCCTGCTTCCATGAGTTATCAGACGACTGCCTTTGCAACGCTTGAAACGCGCCTGTCGGGTGTGGTCCCTCTCGCGCGCCTGTCGGGTGTAGCTCTTTTCGTCATCCTGTTGGCCGGATGCTCAGGTCCCGGCGCCATCGTCCGTCTGGACGCGATTTCGGATACGGAGGCGGTAGCGCGCACATCCTCGGTACTGGACGACATGCTGGAAGAGTGCCGGGCGCAGAACTGCGGCTTCGGGGTGGATCCAGGGGCTGCCGTAGATACGATTCTGGTCGATCGCGATGAGCGGCGGCTGACCGTGCGCTTCAATGATGCATTCGCTCAGCAGCCCATGCGCTCGGGTAGAATCCAAGCGCTGGAAATGGAGGTCCGGAAAACCCTGGCGCCTCTGGCGCCCGGATGGCAGCCGGATCTCGAGGTGCTCGGGGTCTCGCTACCGATGCTGGTTCCCAATCTGTACTCCGAAGCGGGTGGTACGGATGCCAAGCGTTGGCCCACACCACAGCCTGCCGTACCGTTGGTCACGCATGTTGACCGCCCCTGGCTGTCAGCCTCCAACCTGTACGGACGCCACGTTGCGGTGTGGCCCAGCCACGGTTGGTACTATGAAGGCCGATTGGACCGCTGGGAGTGGCAGCGTGCACGGCTATTCCAGACCGTTGAAGACATTTTTCCGATGTCCTTCGTCGTGCCCTATCTGGCGCCAATGCTCGAACGTGCCGGCGCCTTTGTGCACATGCCCCGGGAGCGGGATGTGCAGCCGAACGAGGTCATCGTGGACAATGATGGGCACCTGATTACCGCACGCCCCGATCTGACTCCTGCCGGCAACCAGACAGCCTCACCCGATTCGCTGGCCGGCAACCGCTACCTCGAAGCGGCCGAGGCCGAAGGGGCATGGCGCACAGGGCATCATCCGGGGTTTCTTTCCATGGATTCGTTGCGAACCGAAAATCCCTTCAAGCAAGGGACGCATCGGGTTATCCTTACATCGACCACTCCGACAGCCACCATCGAATGGATCCCCGACATACCCGAAGCGGGCGATTACGCCGTTCATGTGGCCTATAGCCTGACCGAGAATCCTACGGACGATGCCCACTATGCCATCCATCACGCAGGGGGTGTCAGCCATGTAAGGGTCAATCAGCAGATGATGGCGGGTACATGGGTTTACCTGGGGACGTACCGTTTCCAGGCGGGTCAACATCCAAGCTCTGGTAGCGTCGTGCTTACCAATGAAAGCGCGATACCGGGACGGACCCTGTCGGCCGACGCCCTGCGGTTCGGCGGTGGTATGGGCTCTGTGGTCCGAGGGGGGCAACTCAGTGGCCGACCACGCTTTACGGAAGGTGCTCGCTATTACATGCAGTATGCCGGTTTTCCGGATACGCTGGTCTACAACGTGACTGAAACCCTGAACGACTATGTAGACGATTACCGCAGCCGCGCCGAGTGGGTAGGCTACCTGCGGGGTGCACCTCTCGGGCCCAATAAGGACCGCAATGCACAGGGATTGGGTGTTCCGATCGATGTATCCTTGGCGTTCCACACGGATGCAGGCGTAACCCGCTCCGATTCCACCATCGGTACGCTCATGATCTACAGCAGTACGGGGATGGAGGGCGAACGGGACTTTCCCTCGGGGTTCTCCCGCTTTGCCAACCGGGACCTCGGCGATGTGATGCAGACCCAGATCGTGGATGATATCCGTGCATTGTACGATTCGACCTGGACCCGCCGGGCTATCTGGGACCGGGATTACAGTGAAGCCGTTCGGCCCAACGTTCCCGGCGTCCTGCTCGAACTCCTGTCCCATCAGAATTTTGCCGACATGCGATTCGGGCTCGATCCCCGTTTCCGCTTTGATGTCTCCAGAGCCATCTACAAGAGCATGGTGCGGTTCATGGCGGATCAGTATGGATTCGAGCCGGTCATCCAGCCTCTGTCTCCGGATCATGTACAGGCTCGATGGGAGGGGGATGCCATTCGTGTCAGCTGGCAGGCCGTAGAGGATCCGCTCGAGCCCAGTGCTTCGCCTGATCGTTTCGTGGTCTATTCGAGGACCGATACATCGGGATTTGATGCGGGCCGCTTGGTTGAAGGC
>JAAZVD010000029.1 GCA_018623785.1 Bacteroidota bacterium
AGGAGACAAACACGTCATTCTTGGCTGATTTGCTATATTCTCGCAGCGTATTCCTTCGCTCCCGAAGATTAACAACGGCTTCCCTTCTCCAGACCTTTCAGATTGTCACCGTCAAGACGCAGCAACCACCACTGCAGGGTGAGCGTTGCTACCCGCCTGATCGCTTTGACAGTGGTCGCAGCGATGCTGTCTTTTCTCGGGATGCAGGCCCACGCGCAAGAGGTTCCCCCCGGCCGGGAGGTTAGCGGCAGGTATACCATGGCTTGGCGTGGCGTTGTCTTGGATGATGCCTTGAGGCAGTTTCGCGAAGCCACACGTCTCGATATCTCCTGGGACCCCCTGCTTACTGAAGGAAAGCGTGCGTTCTGTGTGGCGGAGCAGCTGACGGCAGAGGGCGTCTTGACGTGTTTACTTGATGGTACAGGACTGGATTACATCCGGCGCTCGAATGGTTTATACGTCCTTGAAATTGCTGCGGAGGGTCCTGCTCTCTACGGTAATCTGAGAGGTATCGTCCTTGACGGTGAAACAGCTCAGCCCCTGTCCTACGCGCACATTCTCGTGGCCGATGTCAACCGCGCCAGTATTGCCAATCTGGACGGGCTGTTCATATTTCCGCGACTCGTGGCGGGTCAATACGATATTCGTGTGAGCCATCTGGGCTATGAGACGGCCGAGAAGACCATCACGATTGCAGCGGGCACCAGTGAAAGTATTGAGGTCGTCCTTTCATCCGGAGAGCCGCTATTGATCTCACAGGTCATCGTAGACGGGATCGGCATGATGCCCTCTTCCACGTTACTGGGGGCACCCCAAGCGACGCAGGAGGAGGTGACTAACGAATTGTCCGCCGGTACATCCGGTTTGATTCGCAGTCTGGACGCCTTGCCCGGCGTACGCGTAAATGACGCAACGGCAGACATTCATATCCAAGGTGGAGAAGCTGGAGAGCACCAATTCAGGCTGGATGGAGCTCCGGTATTCTTACCACTCAACGTTGCCTCGTTCATCGGTCCCTTCAGTCCGTTTGCGCTTGGTAAGATTACGGTAAACAAGGCTGGGTTTGGCGCTCCAATCGGCTCTCAGATTTCAGGAGTCATAGCGGCTGAGCATGACTTGCGAGCACCATCGTCACGAGTAAGTAGTATCGGTAGCAACAACCAGTTTACTGTTCAGGTCGATCCGCTATCGTCGAATGCCCGTCATACCGGATACTGGTTACGCCCCTCGGGTAGTACGGTGACTACGCTCGGCGCGGCTCGCGTGGGAACCTGGAGCCTGATGGCCCCTCCTTCGCTGGCTCGTCTGATGGATGAGTGGAACGTGATAGATACGTTCCTGCTTTCAGCTTTTGCCGAGCAAAACACGCCATTTGCCAACTTTCCTGCCAGCGGCGACCCCGCCATTCAGTTTGCCGACATCCATGCGGCCACCAAGATCCAATCCGGTCTGCGCACAATTACAGGATCGACCTATTGGGGATATTCAAGTCTAGGCAACAGTCTTTCGGAAGTAGATCTGCTGTCTCAAGGTGGTTCGAATCCCGTTCGCAATACGTTCAAGGACCTGTACTCGTGGCAGAACGGCATGGCAAATCTGCGGATTTCTGATGTCCGATCAGCCCGTCTGCTTACCTCGTTTTCTGCAAGAGGCTCACTCTACCGATTGCGGCATGATTTTGATGCGTCGGACGCGCTGTCATCAGGGAGTGCTGAGGACGATGGAAACAGGGTTTATGAGATCGGGCTCGGTACAGATGTCAGCTATTTTCCCGGTGGCCAGCATGAATTGGAGATGGGGGCTGAGTGGATTCTGACGGGTAGCCGATTCAGAGTCGCCGGTACGCAGCAATTCCCGCTTGTGCATATCTCCTCCGGTTGGCGTTTGGCTACGTACGTCCAAGATCGGGTACGCCTCGGTGATCACGGAGTGCTCGAAGGAGGGTCGCGGTTTACTTGGCTGCAGGCAACGCGCTCGCTGTATGCCGAGCCTCGGTTGTCGGCACGTTTTGACTGGCCGACTACACCCGTGGGAGGGGTCTCCCTTTATGTCGGTTCGGGACTTTATCGGCAGTTTGTATCGCAGTTCGACATCAGCAGTCGCAGTCCACGGACGTTCGTCTCATCCACCCGCTTCTGGATGGGTAATGATCACAGTGTGACGCCTCCAAAGGCAGCCCACGTAACGGCAGAAATGCTCATTCTCCCCAATCGTAAGTGGTCTCTGACCCTTGAGTCGTTTTACAAGCGTCAGTATCACATTCTGTCGGTAGACTATTCTGCTGCAACAAGCAGCCTTTCGTCATTGGACCAGGAAGCTTTCCTTAACACCACTCGCGGCTATTCGTACGGTGTGTCAGGCAGCGTAAAACGCCGTGTTGGGCCGGGAAATATCAAGATCCGCTTCGATCACACCCGATCAATGCGCCAAATCCGTAACCTTTTTGATGATCGAATGCTGACCGTGCCATGGAATGAGCCGCTGCGGCTGGAACTATCGGCTGATGTAGCACCCTGGCGACGTCTCGTCTTGCTAGGTCGGTGGCGCAGCATCTGGGGCCGAGAGTGGGGCTATCGCAAGGCGTACTATGACTTCCTCAGTGCACATCTCAACGACATCGACACCCTGCTGGATCAGATGCGTGAAAATGGTGTTTCTGCCGATGCCATTCGCCGTGTCGAGCGCCAGATACTCAACTATAACCTGACCAACCCTACGGCCCACTCCTTGCCTGCTATCCACCAACTGGATCTAAGTGCAGCCTACTCTTTTCGCCTCGGGGAGTACTCCCTGCAGGTGCGCACAGACATCGTGAACATGATGAACACTCGTAATACGGCAGAGTGGCGCTTCGAGATGGATGAAGAGACCTACTTCGGAGGGGGTGAGCTTTCCTCTACCGGCCTGTTGGAACGCTCCAAACGTCTCCTACTTCCCCGTGTGATCTCCGTCGCCGCTCGCCTGACGTGGTAATTCTGCGGTCTCTGGCTGCGTGACTTTGATGCCAGGGCCCTTCTCGTTTGGACTCGGCACGGTCGCCACTTCCTCGCTAGCTCGATCCGTAAACGCCGGCACCTCCCCTGCCTGCCCCTTTTCAACCAGCTCATGAAAGCCGCGTTGGAAAAAAAGTATACCAGCGACCCCCACGACGATGGCCATATCTGCTACATTCCAGATAGGAAACAATGCCAGGTACTTTCCACCCAGAACGGGGATGCTATCAGGAACAATGCCCCGCCAGACGTTCACATGGATGAAGTCTACCACTTTACCCAGGAAAAGCGGGTCGTCGTAGAGGATTTTACCATAGAAAACACGATCGATGATATTGCCCAAGGCGCCTCCAAGGACCATGCTGAGTCCAATCCGGTAGGGCCCATATATCCCACCAACGTTGTACAGGTACACAACGATCAGTATCGTCGCCACAAGGGATAGGATACTGATAAGGGCTGGAGGCCCGAATTGCATTCCGAATGCTATCCCGGGGTTTTCTGTGAAGGTCAACTTGAGCCAATCACCCAGTAACGCGATGGATTGACCTTTGTACATCGTTTTTAAAACGATGACTTTAGTTACCTGATCGATCACGACGATCATGAGAACGAGCATGGCCGACCGGGTAACCCACGTTGTAGATGGTTTGCTTTCCATGTTCAGTGGAATCGATACGGAGGCAGTTGCCACCGGCCATCGACCGCTATCCTACTTTTTCTGAGCCAGTTTGGCCTCGATGGAAATCTCGGTGTGCGGGACCGCTTCAAGGCGTTCTTTTGCAATCGGGTTACCGGATACCTTACAAATACCGTAGGTCTTGTTCTCGATCCGTTCCAAGGCACGATCTAGATAGCCAACGTACTTCTGCTCCCGTGCAATCATGAGGTACAGTTTTTCACGCTCCATAGCATCCGTACCAGCATCGGCCATGTGGAAACTGTAGGCGGTATCGTTTTCCGCCTGCTCTCGAGCATCCGCTAATTGGGAGCGCATACGCTCCACATCTTCGGTTGCCTTCTCCCGCTTGGCAAGAATCAATCCTTTGAAATGGTCAAGGTCGGCATCGCTGAAGGCTGAGACAGGATTTTTTGCCTCGGCCTTGAGTTTTTTGTCGTCTGCCATAAAATCCTCCCGATTATACGGTACAGTCTTAGCCGGTTTTTGCCAGCCGAATACTGATCGTCAGCCACTCTGAATTGATATCGAACTCCGAGGTCAAGTCTCCCCCGCAATCTTCGCCCTCAATCAACTCGAGACTCAACGTCTCGTTCCGAATCCATGCACAGTGTTCGGACATGGTATCGGCGATTACGTCTGAACCTTTCCATACGGTGTGGATGCGATCCGTAACCTCATAGTCGACCTCTTTCCGCATATTCTGAATGCGATTGATGATCTCTCTCGCCATTCCCTCCTTGCGGAGCACGTCATTGAGTTCCGTGTCGAGGGCAACCGTCGTACGTCCCTCCTGGCCCACAAGCCACCCCTCAACACCTTCGCTGACCACCTCGATATCGTCTCCTGAAAGGACCACTGTTTCACCATCCAGGTCCAGCGTCAGGCTACCATTCTCGGCGAAGGCATCAATCTGATCGTCGGATAGATTACGGATGGCAGCATTAGCCGCCTTCATCAAGGCGCCCAGGCGTTTCCCAAGGGCCTTGAAGTTGGGTTTAGCCTGCCGGGTTACGACTGAAGACGATCCATGGACATATTCAATCCGCTTGACGTTCGTCTCGTCGCGAATGATATCTGCAACGCTATCAATGGCCTGTTCTTCTACACCCGGTCCCGTTACCACCATGATACGCGGTAAGGGTTGACGCACGTTCATCGAGGCGGTGTTGCGCAAACCAAGAACGATAGAGGAGATCGTACGGGCCAGGTACATGCGATGCTCCAAGGCATCATCGAACGCACCCTTCCATTCCTCGGCGCATGGAAATGACGTCAAGTGGACAGATTCCTCGGTATGCAATCCCATGACGCCATTGACCGCACTGAAGAGCCATTCGGCATAGAATGGAGAAATCGGGGCCATCAAGCGACTGATAGCCAGTAGACACTCCGCAACAGTGTGGTAGGCGGCCGTTTTACTGTATGTATCGACATCGCCACCCTTCGCGCTCCAAAAGCGCCGGCGGTTGCGACGGATGTACCAGTTTGACAGCTCATCAACGAACTGCTCCACGGCACGGGCTGCCCGTGTGGGATTATACTCATCCAGTGCAGAAGACACGGCAACCGTTGTTGAGTGCAGCCTGGACAGGATCCATCGGTCCATTTCCGTCCGGTCGGCAACCGGAATGGCACCCGACCCATCAAAGTCATCCACGTTGGCATAGGTGGCAAAGAAGGCATACACGTTGGAAAGCGTGTTGAAGAACTTTCGCTGCGTTTCCACGATCCCCCGCTCAGAGAACTTCAGGTTCTCCCAAGGCGGCGTGTTACTCATCATGTACCAGCGGATGACATCGACGCCGTGCTTTTCGATGAGGGCAAACGGATCTACAGCGTTCCCTTTGCTTTTGGACATCTTCTCGCCCTTCTCATCGAGAACAAGGCCGTTGACCACCACATTGCGATACGCTACATCGTCCATGACAAGGGCAGCAATAGCGTGCAGCGTGTAGAACCAGCCACGGGTCTGGTCCACTCCTTCCGCGATGAAATCTCCCGGGAAGTTGCGTTCGAAGACCTCTTTGTTCTCAAACGGATAGTGCCACTGTGCGAACGGCATGGCGCCCGAGTCGAACCAGACATCAATAAGGTCCTCGACCCTTCGCATGGTACCGCCGTCAGGAGCGGGCCAGGTCAGATCGTCGACGAAAGGACGATGCAGATCTACATCCTCATCGTTGTCAGGCAACTGGCCGGGACACTTCTCCCTCAGTTCGGCAATGGACCCGATGACTTCGATGTACTCTGAATCCGGCGCATCCGACTGCCATATGGGAAGTGGCGTCCCCCAGTAGCGGCGACGGCTCAGCGCCCAATCAACATTGTTTCTCAGCCAGTCCCCGAATCGACCGGTGCCGATGCCTGCGGGCTGCCAGTTGATCGTATCATTGAGCGCCATCAGCCGGTCCTTTATGGCTGTGGTTCGGATAAACCAGCTTTCGACTGGGTAGCTCATTAGGGGCGTGCCCTTTCTCCAATCGTGCGGATAGTTGTGGAGGTAGGTTTCATGACGGTACATAAGGCCACGAGCACGCAATTCCTTGGATACCACTTTATCGGCGTCCTTGAACCACATACCGGCCACCAGGTCAATCTCTTCACGGAAGTGCCCGTCTGGCTGCACCGCGTTAAGCATTGGCAGACCTACTTTCTGCGCTGTTTCATAGTCCTCTGCACCGAAGGCGGGTGCCGTATGGACTAGTCCCGTACCATCTTCCGTGGAGACATAGTCTGCCGGTACAATGCGCCAGGCATTCTCCGTTCCTTCCTCTCCTACGAAGTAATCGAAGAGGGGCTCGTAACATTTACCAATGAGGTCTTTGCCCTTGAATTCGTCCAGTACCTCGTACTCCTCGTTGATGACGCCGAGACGAGCCTTGGCCAAGATCATTTGGTGTTCGCCGATATCTTCGGTCGAAAGCTTGATCCGGACATAGTCGATGGACGGGCCGGCAGCGATGGCTACATTTGAAATCGTAGTCCAAGGTGTTGTAGTCCAAGCAAGGTAATAGAGGTTCGGGTCGTCGGCACTGCGGAACCGGGTGTAGATACTCGGATCCTGAACTTCTTTATATCCGAGGCTGACCTCGTGCGAGGAAAGCACTGTTCCCGATCCCGGGCTGTACCACTGAATCTTGAATCCTTGGTAGAGATACCCTTTTCGGTGCATCTCCTTCAGAAGCCACCAAACGCTCTCGATATAGGTAGACTTGAAAGTGATGTAGGGATCGTCAAGGTCCACCCAGTAACCCATCCGGATGGTCAAGTCGTCCCAAAGGCCTTTGTAGCGCAGGACGCTCTCTCGACAGGCGGCATTGTATTTGGCTATGCCATACTCCTCTACCTGATGCCGGCCTTCGAGACCGAGCTCCTTTTCAACCTCAATCTCTACCGGCAAGCCATGGGTGTCCCAACCGGCCTTCCTGTCTACACGGAAACCCTGCATGGTCTTGTACCGGCAGAAGGTATCCTTGATGGTACGGGCCATGACGTGATGGATACCCGGTTTACCGTTGGCTGTCGGCGGTCCTTCGTAAAACGTGAAGGACGGCGCACCATCACGCTGGGAAATACTTTTTTCGAATATTTCCTTCTCTTGCCAGAATGACAGGATGTCCTTTTCAAGACGGTCTGCGGAAACGTCCGTTGACTCGGGAAACGCCATGGGAAATAGAGGCGATGGATGATGAAATCAGAGGGCCCTGCGCCCCGGTTTGAGGCTTCAGAGACGGCGTCAAATATAGCGAATCATGCGCCCAAGAGCCCATCCGCGTGCAATAGCCAGCCGTAATTAGGGGATTCCTCAAAGAACGTCGTTCACACGGGGCACGCAGCGCTCTTCGGGCGTGAAAGCTGGCACAAAACTCCTCTTAGAAGCGAGCTATGACCCGCTCGATCAGGCGCTGAAGAGGATCACTGGCCCGCGCAGCTGCCGCGAGTACATCTTCAATACTGATGGGAGCGAGATTATCCGGATCACACTCATCCGTGACCACCGAAAATGCCAAGACTCGCATTCCCATGTGATTCGCAACGAGCACTTCAGGAACAGTACTCATACCCACGACATCGGCACCCATTCGTGACAACATTCGGTATTCCGCCCTTGTCTCCAGATTGGGCCCCACGACAGAAACATATACACCGTTAGACAGCGCGATCCCTTCCGTCATGGCAGCGTCATAGGCCAATGCCCGGAGTTCCTTGTCGTAGGGATCACTCATATCTGGAAAACGCGGACCCCAGGCCAAATGATTTGGCCCTTCCAGCGGGTTGACCCCCATCAGATTAATGTGGTCTTCAATCATCACGATGTCACCCGCAGAAAACGCTGGATTCATAGCCCCGCAGGCGTTGGAGATGATCAGGTTCTTAACGCCTAGACTACCTAGGACACGCACGGGAATGGTGACTTCTTTTGCATCATACCCTTCGTACAGATGAGCCCTACCGTTCAGCATCAGAACCTGTGACCCGCCCAATCTTCCCTTGATGAGGGTACCTTGATGCGAATCTACCGTCAGTTCTGGGAAACCCGGAATGTCGGTATATGGCAATACGCTCTCCTCATCCGCGACCGACGCCAAACCGCTCAGTCCTGTGCCCAGAATGACGGCCGTTTCAGGAATGGCGCCAAACTGTTCACGAACATAGCGAGCGGCTTCCTCAACCAGAAGGACGTAGTCATGTATTGGCTTCACAGGCGGGCTCCTGCGTCATCATTGGCGTCCTGCTCCTCATCGAGACCCTTCAGTATCTCGTGTATCTTGCGGATCTCATCGTCACCATCGTCTTCTGGTGACGTCGCATTGTAAGTTTCAGAAGCGGCTCCGGAGTCGGCGGGAGTTTGACTATCTACCGACGCTATCGATACGGTGCCCTTAGCCTCATCTCCGAGGTCGTCGTTTCCGAAGTCGTCATCTCCAAGATCGTCGTCTCCTCGGTTGTCTGCCTCCGGTGTTGCCTCGTCGTTTCCTCTTCCGTAATGACCAGTCACGACTGGTTCAACTTCCTCGGCATGCAGCCCAACGTCCTCAGCAGCAGCATTCTCCCCTGAGGCGTGCGCTTCTTCGACCTCGGTATCAGGAACACGATCAGCTACATCATCACGGTACATCTCAATCTCCTTTCCGCCAATCACTTTTTCATCACGTGACCCCGGCAGAACACGCTCAGCCGATCCGGCCTCAAAGTGACGGAGTATTTCCATCTCTGAAACCAGGAAGGAGCGTAGCTTGGCTACGATCTCCTGTTGACGTACCGCATACCTGGCGGTCTCGCGCTTCATGTCCAGCCGGCTCATATCGGCCTCTTTCTGAAGACGAACTATTTTATCCTCTGCTTCTTCGAGTAATGCTGCAGCTTTACGCTCGGCATTTTCCACGGTCTCCCGGGCGCTTGTCCGAGCCGTTTGTAGTGCATCGCCGAGCGCTTCCTCTACTTTCATGTAGTGGTCCAGCTTGAGTTGCTGTTCATCCAGCCGCTCCTGACTGCGACGCAGATCGTCTACCAATTCCTGCCATTGCATAGCTATGACCTGAAGAAACGAATCCACTTCATCAGGGTCGTAGCCACGGAATGAGCGGGCGAACTCCTGCTTTTTAATATCCAGGGCTGTGATCTTCATGGGCCTTCTGCCGAAACGGACGGTGAAAAGGTGACAACGGGGTTCGAGCTGTCTGGAAGATACCAAAAACCGGCTAGCAACCGGATACGCTATCGTGATCCGAAAATGGCACTGCCGATACGCACGTGCGTGGCACCCTCTTCAATGGCAACGTCAAAGTCACCGCTCATACCCATCGACAAAAAAGGCTTTCCGTCCACAAACCGGTCAGCTACTGTTTCTGATAGCAGACGCAGTCGAGCCATTTCCGGCCGAACCTCCTCTGGATCGTCTGCCGGAGAAGCCAGTGTCATCAAACCCCGGAGGCGCAATCGGCCGTGAGTGGATACATCATCCATAAGGGCGTCCAGCATCGCAGGATCTACACCGAACTTTGAGTCCTCACCTGACACATTGACCTGAATCAAGCAGTCCAGCGTTGCATCAACCGCTTCCAATCGCTTCTGCAATTCTGTGCCTAATCGGGCACTGTCCAATGCATGGAATAAGGATACTCTTCCGGCAATGTCCTTTACCTTGTTCCGCTGCAAGTGACCAATGTGATGCCACTCAATCGGATGAGCCTCTGTACCCCGTCCCAAATGATCCATTTTCCGAACGAGCTCTTGCACCTTGTTTTCCCCAAAGACGCGTTGGCCAAGGGCTGCAACCTCTAGTATGGCATCTTCGGGAAACGTCTTTGAAACGGCAACCAGTTGGACCTCTTCGGAACGCCTGCCAGAACGAGCTGCGGCAGCACGGATTCGTTCTCGGATGCTTTCAAGACGCTCTTTTCGATCAGATGGGTGCATGGTGGACGGGACCTAAGGACGGTGGGATTCGGTGGGCGACAAAATGTTAAAATGATCTGTTGTCCAAAATGGCAAATGGGTCTGGCTTCCAATTTGTCAGGCGTGTCTCTGGTCTGGCTTCCAATCGGTCAGGTGTTGACTCGTTCCACTTCCAGACTATACTTCAGAGCGTAGGACATCAAGTGCACTTCGGGCATAAACTCCTCGTGAGTTGAGATGCCCTATGCCAAGTGTCAGTACGATCACGGACCCCATGATCAGCAGCAGGGACGGGACAGGGACCACCAGATCAGCCTCAAACACGAACAAGGAAATCATCCATCCCGCGGCCAAGGCCAGTGCAATACCTGTCAAGGAAGCCAAGATGCCCAGGACCGCATATTCAACAGACATGATGCGCAGGACGGTACGCCTGGATGCACCAAGCGTTTTGAGGAGTACGCTCTCCTCAATACGCTGAAACCGGCTAATCAGCACTGCACCAGCCAGCACAATCAGCCCGGTCAGAATGGAAAACAGGGCCATAAAACGGGCTACGAAAGCGATCCGGGAGAAGATGGCATCGAAAACCCCAAGAATCAGGGAGATATCTATGCTGGACACATTGGGCTGGCTGCGTACAACGGCGCTCTGGACGCGTGCTGACACCTCCTCCGTATCGGCACGCGTCATCATGACATACCATGCGGGAG
>JAAZVD010000256.1 GCA_018623785.1 Bacteroidota bacterium
CGTCTCCGGAGCCGACATCAGAAGCCTTTTTTATGGCGCAGTAGCCATGAAACAGGACATTGATGGGGCCGAATATCATGAAGCGCTGCAGTACGCAGAACGGCGATACGCACTGCACGAATCAGGATACTCAACCGAAATACTATCCGTCTTCGAGCCCTCCCTTTCCGGAGTCGGCGCCTGGTGGCAGCAGCTTTTCGGAGAAAGCGAGGGTAAAGACCATCGGGGTCTGTTTCCTGTAACCTGTCTTTTCTCAACCGATTTACACTCTCTCGGTCAATACATCCAGAAAGGACGACGAAATGTCATAGAAACGTTTCTGACGTTGGAAGATGACGGTGGGCATGTGACAATCCCGCAGCTTCCGACGGATACAGACGATCAAAGTCTGGATGGATTGGGTTTCGTTGCGGGTAAGCGATTTTCCGATATAACGCGCGCTGCCCTGGAGGGTACCATGGAAGCGCATGCCAACGGGGGGGTACCCGTTCAACATCTGATCATCCCACGCCTGAATGAAAACACATTGGGTGGCCTGATTTATTTCTTTGAACACACGGTAGCCCTCGGCGGCTATCTCCTGGGCATAAATCCATTTGACCAGCCTGGTGTGGAGGATTACAAAAAGGCTATGTATGCCCAGCTGGGAAGACCTTGAAACACTGGTCAAAGGCTACCATCCACTGTGTCGAAATGAGTGTTGGCAGGATGTTCGAAGATCATGGAAAGCTGTTCATAAGAGATGTGCGTTTCCCGTCGCTGTGGAAGACTGTGGGTAACCCGAACATACCGTTATGTATTTCCACAGACTTCCCACCCCCCGCATCATCGAGAACGGGTCCGGTATTTCTCCACAATTAGGCTGTGGATTGCTGTGGAAATGGTTCGATCACTGCAATATGATGCCCTTCAATAGATCACATGCTCAAACAGACTGATCTGATTTCGGGGATAACATTCCACACCATTGTCAACAAAGTGATGTCAATAGGCGTGGGTAATTCTCTTGCACACATATCCACGCTCTCTATTACAACAACCAACTATCTAATTCCTTCTATTCTTTTACAGAAAGAAGCCGTGGAAATCTGGGGATAACCCTTTTCGGTATGCACTCCCGGGACGCAGGGATTGTAGAGTGCCCCCATTCCCGTTACCTTCTGCCTTCTCGTTTCAAACCAGCCCTCGGACAGTGTGATGATCAAGTGCATTCTTGTTGCCGTGGATCTAGATTCGGATTGCCGGATTGCCGGATTGCCACGCAGTATGCGGTACATATTGCTCAGCGGACAGATGCTCGCATAACCGGACTGGCGGTAGTGGATACCAAAACGATTGAGGTCAGTGCTCGTGGTGAAGGGATTGGCTCCATGTACTACGCAGAGAAGCTTCGTGAGAATCTGACCCAGGAAACCAAAAATCAGGCTCGACATCTCATTGGGCAGTTTGAAAAGCACGTCGAAGGCACGCATGTTCGGCATGTAGAGACCGTGGAGGAGGGCGTTCCTTTTGAGCGCATTGTAGAGGACATGAAGTATCATGACATGCTGGTCGTAGGGTGCGATCCTCGTTTCTTCTACGGACATCCCAAGCAGCGCACAAATACGCTGGCAGGCATATTCCACCATACGGTAGGGCCTACCTTAGTCGTGCCCAAAAAGCATCGCGAAGTGCGTAACGTCCTCTTTGCGACGAATGGAGAAAATTCCGCATCACGGGCCATCCGTCGCTTTGTTGATCTACAGCCCTTCGGCACGGACGTGCACATCGAGGTGCTCTACGTCTATGAAAAAGGTCAGCAGCACGATCCTGACTCATGCACACGAGATGGATATCGATCTCATCGTGGCCGGATTCACGACAAGTAAGTCGCTGACTGGTTATCACATGAGCAAGACCACGCAGTATCTGGTAGACAACGAACAGATTGCCGTCTTTGTCGAGCATTGACACGGGTGGACTGCAATACTGTCACGGACATGAGATCTCTGATGTGACGCGTTGCCATCGTCCGTTCTTGTGACACTCCAGCCGCAGGTCATGCTGGAATCCACGAATCCGAACAGCACCGTGAACAGCGGTTTGTAGAACGGTGGTACCTCCTGCATGCAGTCGCTCCAGAACGTCTTTGTGAGGATGTCCGAAACGGTTATTCTCACCAGCGCTGATCAGTGCAAGGTCGGGCCTGAATCGATCAAGAAGCAGGGGTGATGACGAGGTCGAAGATCCATGATGTGCCACCTTCAGAATCCTGAAATCAAGCCTATCAAGGAGTGGTCCATAGTGCTCAATGAGGCGGTATTCTTCAAGAGCCTCCAGATCCCCGGTCAGCAAAATGCCGGTGCGTTCGATGGCAATAAGTACGACAAGCGAGTATGCATTACGCTTCCCCGGCCCAGCGGGGTGCAATACATACCCCCGCAATCCCGCAGGTAATGGCAACCGGCTGCCACGGTGTCTGGTGTGGAGCCGCTCGGTATCGGGGCTGGAGTCGTTCCAAGCAGCTGTCAAGGACTGGATATCCACCATGCTTTCGAGGACATTCTTACCACCGCTATGATCGGAATCGGCATGGGAAAGGAGCAGTTGGATAGCCTCGTGTCCGCTCGCTTCCAGCGCCTTCACAATACTGGTGCCGGCCCTCTTTCCAGCGCCTGTATCGATGACCCAAGCCAAAGCGAGCGTGTCATGCTGCACAGAGAACGCTGCCTTGCCCGGTTCGAATATCAGGGCGTCTCCTTGGCCCACATCAAGCATGGTCAACGAAGGAGCAGTGGACCTCCAGATTAGTAACGAAGTAGCTCCGACAAAGAGTATCATCACTACTACTTTTTGATAGCGTCGCTTCAGGGTAGCGGCCACCAGCAGGCACATCATGGGCGTGAAGCCTGCCACGAGATCCAATGAATTGGTTGCTCTGATTTCAGGAAAGGGTAGCGAACCGGCATTTTCAGAGAACCAGATCAATGACTTGAAACCCAGTGCAGCAACCTCGGCCACTGGCAGCGCACCTACAGGAAGCAGCAGTGCTGTGATGGCCAGGATCAGGGTCCCGCTCGTAAGGGCAACGGCTGGAGGACTGGCAAGCACCGCTATCCATGGTACCCAGCCGATATGCCAAAGCAGCACAGGAAGGGTACCCATGAATGCTGCTGTCGAAACAATGAAGGGCATCAGAATCATTACTATGCCCTTTCTGCGCCGACGAGTTGCCAAGAAACGAATATCCCGGACCGCACGAATCCCCA
>JAAZVD010000257.1 GCA_018623785.1 Bacteroidota bacterium
AATGCGTCCTTCGAGGAAGGCCGCCGCCTCCCGGATCATATCGATCGAAACGCTCATGGGGATAGGGCTACTTACTTAAAGCGACAATCTAGCGAACGTGACGATCGGATCGGAAAAGGAACCTATCTTTCCCGCATATTCCATTGAAATGACGGCACAGCAAGCATACGAACGGCAGCAGGTCCATTTCAGGGCGCACCCCAACCCGTCCCTCGAACACCGGCGGCGTCGCCTCAAGGACCTTCGCGCGGCGCTCCTCGAGCGGGAAGAGGCGCTTAAAGACGCCCTGTGGGGAGATTTTTCCAAGCCCGCCTACGAAGTTGAGCTGACTGAATTCCTGACCACGCTCATCGAGCTGGACCATACGCTGCGGCATCTGCCACAGTGGATGAAGCCCCAACGCAAACCTACTCCCTTCGTCCTGATCGGTACCCGCACCGACGTACAGTGCCTACCGAAGGGCCCCAGCCTGATCATTGCCCCGTGGAATTATGCGGTCGTGCTGACACTTGGGCCCATTATCCACGCCACGGCAGCCGGCAGCCCGTTTGTCGTCAAGCCCTCTGAACACACGCCCCGGGCCGCCCAGCTCCTGAAAGAGCTGATCGAATCGGTCTATCCTCCCGAGGAGGGCACGGTGTTTCTGGGCGGACCGGAAGTGGGTGCCTCCCTGCTCGAACAGCCTTTCTCCCATGTCCACTTTACGGGCAGTCCTGCCGTCGGGCGTACGATCATGGAAGGCGCTGCCAAGCACCTGGCGTCCGTCACGCTGGAGCTCGGCGGCAAGTCGCCGACCTACATAGACCGCTCGGCCGATCTTCTGGACGCCGCCAGGGGAGTCTGCTTTGGCAAATTCTCCAACGGTGGCCAGACCTGCATCGCCCCGGACTATCTACTTGTCCACAGAGATATCGCGGACGCCTTTGCCGCGGCTCTGAAAGGCGAAATCGAACGGGCCTATGTACCCGGCACCGACGATGCCGACCTGACGGCCATCGTTTCGCCCCGACACTTCGAGCGGCAGCAGGCGCTGCTGGAGGATGCTGTATCCGCTGGCACCGAAATCCTGACAGGCGGCGGCTCGGACCCTCGCTCCCGCCGCATCGAGGCCACGGTCCTGATCGATCCGCCCGAAACCACGCGCGTCATGCAGGAGGAAATATTCGGCCCCATCCTACCCTTTGTGGCCGTAGACGGCGTGGACGATGCCCTCGAGCGCATCGATCGTCGCCCTAAACCCCTCTCCACCTACGTCTACACGAAGGACGACGCCGTCGTGGAACGCTTTTCCGCGTCCGTGCGCACCGGCGCCGTGTGCAAGAACACGACCATGCTGCAATTCGTGCAGCCCTTCGGGCCGTTCGGGGGCGAGGGCAATTCAGGAATAGGCCGATCGCATGGCGAGGCCGGCTTCCGCGCTTTTTCCAACGAGCAGGTGGTCCTGCGCCGACGTTGGGGAGGCTGGATCCTGCGACTCGTGCAGCCGCCCTACGGCCCGCGCACGACTTGGATCGGGCGACTCTTCCGCAAATTCACCTGAGCGCTGAGGCCATGTGCCCGCCCCTCTACCGTGGACCGGGCTTGGCTGGGGTCCGCTTACCGCGGACCGGTGTTGACTGGGGGTCCGCTTACCGCGGACCCATTCGCACGCCGCCGTCCAGGCGGATGACTTCCCCGTTCAGCTTCACATTCTCGATGATGTGCTGCGCCAGGAACGCGTAGTCACTCGGCTTTCCGAGGCGTTTGGGGAACGGAATCTGGGCGATGAGCGACTCCTGCACTTCATCCGGCATGCCCGCTACCATCGGCGTTTCGAAAATGCCCGGAGCGATGGTCATGCAGCGGATGCCCTCGCGACTCAAATCACGTGCGATGGGCAGCGTCATACCCACAACACCACCTTTGGAAGCCGAATAGGCCGCCTGACCGATCTGGCCGTCGAAGGCGGCCACCGAAGCCGTGTTGATGAGCACACCCCGTTCACCCTCTTCGTTGGGCTCATTCCCCGACATGGCTGCGGCCGCCAACCGAATCATATTAAAAGTACCCACCAGGTTCACATTGACCACGCGGGCAAAACTTTCGAGATCGTGCGCCCCTTGGCGCCCGACCGTCTTGCGAGCAATCAGGATACCGGCACAGTTGACCACGCCATGAAGGGCTCCAAAGGTGTCAACAGCCGTGTCAATGCAGGCCTGCGCACTATCTGCGCTGGACACGTCGGTCTGGACGAAAATGGCGTTTCCGCCCAGTTCAGCGGCTTTGGCCTGTCCAGCTTCCGTGTTGACATCGGCAATGACCACGTTGGCGCCCTGCGCAACGAGCCTCTCGGCCGTGCCGGCGCCCAATCCCGACGAGCCGCCGGTCACGATAAACGTATGTCCCTGTACCTGCATGGGGTTTCTCGGATATATTTGGAACGATTCAGATGCAGTCGAATCTACGTCAATCGATTCTAAATCAGGCGGGGTCCGTTTGAAGGGCTTACGAAAAAGCATCCGATCCGGCATCCCGGAGCGACTGCAGTCGTTCGAACCTCTCCACGAGGCGTCCGGAGTCGCTGGACCCTCGCCTTCCGGATGAACTGGACATCATCATCCTCCCACTTCCATGCCCTACGCCATCAAGGAAATCTACACGACGCTGCAGGGCGAGGGCTTCCACACCGGGCGCCCGGCCGTCTTCGTGCGTTTTGCCGGCTGCAACCTGTGGTCCGGGCGGGAAGAAGACCGGCCGGGCGCCGTCTGCTCGTTCTGCGACACGGATTTCGTGGGTACCGATGGGCCCGGTGGCGGCAAATTCAAAACCGCCGACGAAGCCGCCGACAGGGTATTGGACATCTGGCACACCGCCACAGGCTCCTCAAACCCTTTCGTGGTCTGTACCGGCGGCGAGCCCTTGCTGCAGCTCGATGCGCCCCTCATCGACGCCCTTCATGAACGCGGCGCCTTTATCGCCATCGAAACGAACGGCACCATCCAGGCGCCTGAGGGCATCGACTGGATCTGCGTATCGCCCAAGAAAGACGCCGAGGTTGTGCAACAGAGCGGCCATGAATTGAAACTGGTCTGGTTTCAGCCCAAGGCGCCACCCGAGCGATTCGAGGACTGGGCCTTCGATCACTTCTACCTCCAGCCCATGGACGGGCCGGATCAGGTTCGCTTCACCCAGGAAGCCACCACCTACTGCCTGAACAATCCGCAGTGGCGGCTCTCCATCCAGACGCACAA
>JAAZVD010000258.1 GCA_018623785.1 Bacteroidota bacterium
AGGGAGCAATATCCTCATATCGGATGGGCCAGTCTATGCCATGACCATCTTCAAGATTGGCTCGGAAGTCATGCGCACCCCAGCGGTACGTTTGCCGGGCCCACATCAGGCTGCGTCCTCCCACCTGATTGGCCCGGATCCAGTCAAAAGGCTTGTCCTGGATGTAAGGCTGTTCGCTGTCCTTGACGAAGAGATGTTTGGTGGCCTCGTCGAAGAGGTACACTTTGGACTGGATCTCGTAGTCCGTCCGCTGTTCATCGACGGGCACCCGGCCATGTCGTGGCAACTCCCACTCGGGCTTGTGCTCAGTAACGAAACTCTTGCCGTGCTCGAACGCCACACCGCGATCCAGAACAAGGGTTTTTAGCCCTTTCTCGCAAAGCTCCTTGGCAGCGATGCCGCCGGACATACCCGAGCCAACCACGATGGCATCGAACGGCTCATTGATATGTAGCGCAGGGGCTTTCGGTTGGATATTCATGTCATTTGGCCCAGGTTCGTTCTATTTCGGAGCGCGGCATATCCATACGAGCCTGTGCGAACGGTTTCATGCGCAGTTCCTGCGTCATACCGATTTCAGTTGTGTAATAGCCTGCTACAGTCCACGACTTGATCTGGCCCCACACGGAATCCTCGGTTCCTGCCGCCCAGGATCGATCCACATCCATCAAGCGGGCTTCAAGCTCATCGTCGGTGCGCCCGTCCATTGCATGATCTGCGGCCCAGCCGTCGAACATGTCCAGGAAATTCCGTGCCTCAGCGCGCGGGAGATATTCAGCAAGCAATGTATCGATGAAACGATGTACACCCGCCTCGCGCGCTCCAGGCGTATCTGTTTCGGGTATGATTAGGTCTACAATACGAGCAAGGCGATCGAGTTGGGATGCCGTGAGATACTGGGGTGTGAAGCCATCGGATGAGGGGGCTGCACAACCCGCCACGAGGGCGGACAGCGTAGATGCTGAAAGGGTGCCTCCCAGCATTATGCCAATGCGTGAAATAGCGGCTCTGCGATCCATGTAATTTTTTGGTTTGATCAAATATCGCTACTCGGCCATTTTGGCGCCATAGGCATCTAACCAAGCCCCGAGCACATTACGATGTTCCCTGGCGCGGGTCGATCATGGCATCTTCAGGAGGGTGTCCGTAGTGTGAAAGGATTCGCTGGTTGAAATCCTCCTCATCCATGCCCGAGAGCGCTCCCTTGCAGATGCTCTGGACGTGCGGCGGAAAATCAGACTTCATGATCCATCGCAGATAGCTGTCCTCGCGTCGAGCGACCTCAAAAAGAGGACGACCATTATACTTGCCGAAACCGAATACGACCTCCCCTGCCGACCAACTGAAATGGTTCGAAGGGCCGACCCAATAGTCCTTCTCCGGATTGGTCATGCGGGCCAGTTCCTCCCAGCTGGTCTCTTCCAGATTGAAGGTGCGCCGGATACCGCGAAGAACGTCCACAGCAGCCTGCACATCCGCTTCTGCGGAGTGTGCATTTTCCAGCTCCCCACCTACGAAACGACGATAGGCATCCGTCAGGCTGCGAGGCTCTAGGGATTGCCAGATGCGGAAGGGATCTACCACCAGGCGGGAGGCTAGATCGATGCTGCGTCCGATACGTTCAAACTCCTTTTCGACACATCGAATATCAAATCGAACGTTATAGCCAACAATAACATCAGCACGTGCCATGAAGGCCTCTATTTCGTCGGCCTTTTCAGCAAAGGAAGGCTGGTCGGCCACGTCAGCCATGGAAATACCATGGACAGCCTCTGCACCCTTCGCAATGGGCACTTCTGGCTTGAAGAGTTGATAGTAGGTTTCCTCCTTGCCGCCTTCATAGAGACACATAGACAGCTCCACGATCTGATCCGTATCCGGATTTCTCCCCGTGGTTTCGACATCGAAGGCGATCATTATTTTGCTCATCTGTAGCAGCTGTTTCCGTTTCTGTGACGTGGTGGTAGAAGGACCCTGGCAGTCGAATTGAGATTCGTGCAAACTCTGTGGGCATCCTGAATCCTGTTACAGGATAGTCAGAGAGGGTGACAGTCTGATGTCATAGCCTACTCGTAGGTTGTGCTTCGTTGTTACGAGACACATGCATACAGGTACGAAGAAAAGGTACGATTCTGAACGCGCAGCATTCACATACCAGCCGCTTTCAGCAAGGCTCCTATTTCCACAGGCAGCTCACATCGGCACTGGATGCTGTGGAGGACCGTGCAGATCTGAAAATCGTCGTGGCCCCATCCGCAGCCGCCGCGGCTTCCATCCGAACCGCCATCGCCCGAACCAATCAGGGAATGGTAAACCTGGAGGCTCTTACGCCGGATGGCCTTGCCTTCCATATCCTGAAAGCCATGGAACCTTTGCGTTCCGGTCGGAGAGTAGGTCCGGTAGTGCTGCAGTGCCTCATGGCAGCCGCCCTGGAGGAACGATCTGACCATCCCACTGCTGGTCTTTTTGCCCGGTCAGTGCCGGCCCTGATCCAGGCTATCGGCAAAGACCGCTTGGCCGGCCGTGATGCAGTATGGGTTGCCGAGCATGCCGACAGTCAGGCGCAGGAGTTGTACGCCGAGCTGTTCGGGGTTTACGAAGCATTCCTTGCCTCCGATGATCTGCTCGATCAGGCTATGGTTCTCACGGAGGCAGTACGTCTGTCAACCCGATTCAAAGATGAGCGGCATGTAAGCCTGGTAGTGGTAGCGTCCGAGACACTGCTGACACCGGCACACGCATCCTTGCTTACGCAGGTAGCGGAGGGTACGAAGCGGCAGATTATTGGCACTCGATCAGCAAGGTGGCCCGAAAATGCAGCGGCAGCGATGCTTTTCGGTTGGCCGTGGAAAGACTCTGAGCCCGAAGCGCCACTACATGGGCCGGGAATGCTACCATCCGAGCCCGGAGCGCCACCACCCGAGCCTGAAATGCCGCCACCGGAGCCGCGCACGTTGCAGGCGGCAACCCGCCGCGAGGAGGTAATGATGGTACTGGATGAAATCCGCCATCAAGGCCTCCCTGTCTCTGATGTTACCCTGGCTGTAACGGATGTTGACGCTTATCGGCCGCTTATTCTCTCCTTGGCCCGACGGCTGGGCGTTCCCGTATCTATTGGTACAGGGAACGAAGGATACCCATTCAGGCAGTTTGTCTCCACGCTCCTGGAATGGATGCACAGTAAGGATGAGTCGACTCTTTTAGCGGACATGTTG
>JAAZVD010000259.1 GCA_018623785.1 Bacteroidota bacterium
AATCTGACCGCCGAGGATCCGGCGTTCGTCGAGCACGCGGTGGAAACACTCCTTGCCAAGATGGCGGCTTAGTGTACGCTTCCGGGGCGAAACAGCCGGTCGCAGCAGTTGAGTAGCATAGAGGCCGCCTGGCCGAGGGTTGGTCCATAGGCAAGAACGCCGTCCTCGTGGCCACCCATGATGACCAGGGGTTTGTCGGGACGGGGTGACTTCTGCGCATCGCGCACCAGCCGAATGACCTCGTAGGCCATTTCCGGCGTGCCGTAGGTCACGTGGATTGAAGTGGTTGGCAAGCGATCGATCCACGTGTTCCAGAGACCGGCATGGTGCACGTGGATGACGGCGCCGATGGCTCGCGATGCGGTATAGAAGGCAGCATGCGTCAGGGATTCAGATGAGGCCGTTACCGGACCCTTGCACTGCAGCGAGTTGGCCTCGAAGTCATAGTCCGTTACCGCTGTGAAGTGCTCTGGGCCGAGCTCGCGGAAATTGCCCGTGGCCGAGCCCGTAATCAGGAATTTACTGGTGGGCTCGTCGCGCACGCTGATGTTACCGAACCCGATGCCTTCGGGCAGCGCACCAATCAGGCCATGGTCGTAGAGCACCTGCCGGTACTCATTGAGCGCACGGATCTTGTGCCATCCGGGCGGCGGACCCTCGGTCCAATGGGCATTGAACTTGATGTAGCCTTCGTCAATCACAGCGTATGGCAGCCTGGATGTGGAGCCCCAAGGTAGTAAATGAAACAACGGCAGTCAGCCGCTTGAGGGCGTAACATTCGACCGATCGCCACACTCATGGGGGAGATGTCTCCCAGCCAATCCCGTTGCCAGAATGAAGCTTGGAATCGATAGTTTTGCCGCCGTCAGACTCACGGATGATGAAACCAGCACGCCCGACATGCGGGCGGATGCCATCGAGCAGCTCCTTGAACGTGTGGAGCTGGCCGATCAGGTGGGACTCGATACATTCGGAATCGGGGAGCACCACCGTCCGGAGTATCTGGATTCAGCTTCCCATCTCATTCTGGCCGCTGCAGCCGCGCGGACAAAGAATATCCAGCTCATGAGCGCTGTCACGGTGCTGAGTGCTGCCGACCCGGTCCGTGTCTTCCAGCAGATCTCGACACTGGACCTGATTTCCCGCGGGCGTGGTGGCGTGGTGGTTGGGCGAGGATCGTTCTCCGAGGCTTTTCCGCTGTACGGCTTCGACTTCAAGGATTACAACGAGCTCTTTCAGGAGAAATTAGAGCTGCTTCTGGCCATCAGGGAGCATGAACATGTGACGTGGGAAGGGAAATTCCGGCCCGCGCTCACGGGGCAGGGCGTGTATCCCCGCCCGTACAAGGAAAAACTGGACGTCTGGGTGGGTGTGGGCGGCACGCCGGAATCGTTCGCGCGGGCCGGACTGCTCGGCCTTCCGCTCATGATCGCCATCATCGGCGGCGAAACCCACCGTTTCAAACCGCTCGTAGACCTGTATTGGCGCGCAGTCGAAGAGGGTGGACACGACGCTAGCAAGCTCAAGGTCGGCGTCCACTTCATCGGCTATGTGGCCGAGACCAACGAGAAAGCCCACGAGGAGTTTTTTCCCGGCTACCAGAAGACCTTCTCCAAAATTGGCATGGAACGTGGGTGGGGGCCCACCACACGGGAAGCCTATGATTGGGTGACCGGGCCCCGCGGTGCGCTCATGGTGGGCAGCCCGGAGCATGTGGCCGAAAAACTGAAGCGTCATGCAGCATCCCTCGGAGGATTGGCCCGGGCCTCCTTACATATGAACGTGGCCCACCTTTCGCACCAGCAATTATCTGCAGCTACCCGGCTACTCGGCGAGCAGGTGAAACCAGCATTGGGTTGAAACAGCTGCTCTGATGCGACCATGGCGGGGAAGGAGCATCTTGTGGTTGCTGCGTCGATGCCTTCCGGTTAGATTGTGTCTTCATCACACAATCGAAAGACCCATGTCACGCACCCGCCGCACCTTCCTCAAACATGCCACTGTGGGCGCTGCTGCCGTGGCAGCCGGCCCGGCCATCTGGACCCGTCCGGGATTTGCCAGGGTCACGAAACCCTCCGATGAACTGCGGTTTGCCACGATCGGCATCCGGGGGATGGGGTTTACAAACACGAATTCCCTCCTGCAGCAGGACAATATCCGCTGTGTAGCCATCTGCGACGTGGATGACGAGGTCCTGACCCGGCGTTCGGCCGACACCGAGGAACGACAGGGCTTTGCTCCGGACACCTACAAGGACTATCGCCGACTCTTGGAGCGAGAGGACCTCGATTTCGTGGTTATCGGAAGTCCGGACCACTGGCACTGTCTGCAGGCTGTCCATGCTATGGAGGCGGGACTCGACGTCTATCTTGAAAAACCGTTGGCCAATACGATCGGGGAGTGCGATATCATCATGGCGGCGGCCGGACAGACGGGCCGGAGAGTGCAGATGGGGCAGTGGCAGCGTAGTGGACCTCATTGGCGCGACGCCATCGATTTCGTGCACTCCGGCGCCCTTGGCAATGTGCGCACGGTCAAGGCATGGGCCTATCAGGGCTGGATGAAGCCCGTACCCATTCTGGATGATGAAGCCGTGCCTGCCGGCGTGGATTACGACATGTGGCTGGGTCCAATGACGCGTCGCCCGTTCAATCGGAACCGGTTCCACTTTAATTTCCGTTGGTTCTGGGACTATGCGGGCGGACTCATGACGGACTGGGGTGTGCACATCGTGGATTATGCACTCTTCGGCATGAAGGCGCCATACCCGACCTCCGTCATGGCTACGGGCGGCAAGATGGCCTATCCGGACGATGCTTCCGAAACCCCCGATACGCTGCAGGCCGTTTTCGATTTCGGGGCGTTCACGATGCTATGGGAGCACGCAACAGGCATTGACCTGGGTCCCTATGGTCGTAATCACGGGGTGGCCTTCATCGGTAACAACGGGACGCTCGTTGTCAACCGTCAGGGATGGGAAGTCATTGCCGAAGAGGAAGGCGGAGAGCCGCTCATGCAGGTGCCCGCCACTCCGGCCTACGAGGGCAGCGATGTTCATCGCCACACGCTTAACTTCACCAATGCCATCCGGCATGGCGAAGCGCTCAACGCACCGGTAGAGGTCGGCCACAAAGCGGCAGTTGTGTGCCATATGGGCAACGTAGCCTTCAAGACGGGACGTAAGATCTACTGGGATCAGGACAGCCGGGCTTTTG
>JAAZVD010000030.1 GCA_018623785.1 Bacteroidota bacterium
GGAACGCACCACGGTCGTCGTAGCTTGACGACCGTCCGCTTGTAACCGAACGAAGTAGACGCCCGCCGAGGTAGCAGCGCCGTCCCACGTGATAGCATGTGAACCGGCTTCGTAATAGCCATCCACGAGCGTAGCAACCCTACGACCGATGCTATCATAGACTTCCAGGCGAACGGTACCGGCCCTTTCAAGTGACCACGTCAGGCGCGTACGATCGTCAAACGGATTGGGAAAGGCCGTATCCAGCTCGAAGCGCGTGGCCTGCTCGAACATCATGTCGTCGGTTTGTGCCTTGAAGTCGGCAGCAAACAATCGCCAATACTGGCTCACGCTGCCGCCTTCCTCCGAAGTGGCCAGAAACCGGACCTGTAACTGATCTCCAGTCCACGTAGAAAGGTCGAACAGGGACTCCGTCCGCATGCCGCTGCCAATAAACGCTTTGCGATCATTGAGTGGGTTGTCGGGGTCGAGACGAGCCGTTCCGGGATAGTCGCCCTCGGGCGCGAGCAACTGCCAGGTGACCCCGTTATCCGAGGAGACCTCCACCAGGCCCGCCGAGCCATCGCCGAACTTGGGCTCGTGGTCGAGCACCAAGAAAAGCGCCGCTGCATTGGTTTCCGTATCCCGTGGATTCAGGACCAGTCCTGACAGCACTGCAGACGGCTGCGAGCGGAAAACCCATCCCTCGTCAAGGGCTTCCCAATTCCCGTTGGCCCACACCGAATTAAGCGCCTCGTGGCTTCCGAATAGGCGAAAGCGGAGAGCAAACGGACCCGCCGAGATTTCATTGGCACCCACATCGGCCGCACGCAACCGCACTGTGAGCTCGTCCCCGGGCTGCGGGGCAAGCAAGAAATCCGTTGTAGCAGAAAAGCGGGTAAGATCATCCGGGGACTGCGTCAGTCGGACCGTGCCCTGTGTCTGCGTAGAGCCTGAGTCCAGTACCCATTCCATCCAAGCATCCTGAATACCCAGGTCATCCGTCAGCGTGGCACCGACGGTCGGCGAGGCTGCCTGCGTGGAAAAGATCTGCAGCGACGGCGGTGCTTCCGTAAGAACGGGCTGCCCCTGATCCATGTCGCTGGTCGAACCGATGCTCACGTTTTCAATCAACCACCCCGCAAAACGATCGCCCTGAGCGGAATTGCCTTGATTGGTCGCAAACACAAAGCGAATGTCAACGCCGTTCTCCCGTGGGAGCGCTGCACTGATGCGTCGCCACCCGTGACTGAAACCACCAAAGGCTGGATGACCCGCCATCGGGTTCTGACCCACTGCGGACAAAGTGCCATTGTAGCCTCCTTCCGGTTGTAGGATCTCCCACTCAGGCCGGGCTCCGCTGCGGACTTCAATGAATCCGCCATCGTACAGGATACCGCCCGTTTCTGCCGGATCTGGCCTACCTTCCGCCTCCGTGTCTACGTAGTGCCAGAAACGCAGAAAGGTCGGTTCGATACGCGCCAGGTTCAACGTCGGAAGCTGGAGATACGAGACAGACGCGTCGGTCGTATAGGCTGTCTCGGCGCCGGTTACGGCCACAGCGCCCCCGCCGGGAGTAACCCGGGTACCGTATCCCGGGGCTGCTGATTCCCACTGCCCGTCGAAGACCAGGCCAGACACGTGTGCATCAAAATCATACGACCTGACCAACGCGCCTGCCGTCACGTTGAAGGTAAATCGGCCCGCCTCGGGAAGCCGCGTTGCATTCTTCTGTACCGATGCATCCACTGCCTCAATAACGTATTCGACCGTCGATCCGTTTTCGATCATCGACAGCGGGATAGCCATGGGCTGATCAAACGCACCATTGCCCTCTGAAAGAACATCCGTGCCCGTGGTAACGCTGATCCCATCGGGCGAGAAAACCTCCCAGACAACCGTTACGCTGGCAACACCGAAGTTATCCTCCGCAGTACCTGCCAACCGCACCGGCCACTCCAGAAAGGTTGCCATCTCGACGGGGTCGTGGCTAAGGAGCGGGGGACCGTCATCCACACCCACCACAAACGAATACAGGCTGGCCGGGGCGCCGGCAGGATCAAGCGTAACATTGTTGATTTGGTCTCGCGCAGACAGATAATAATGGACCGTATCCACGTCCGCCGGCAGCACCAGCTCGCCCCGATACACATCGCCTCCAACCGGATTCATGACCACCACTTGCTCCGGCGTTGACGGCGTAAACCAAGTCATCTCGACCCGCTCAATGGATGCCGAAACACCTCGAACGGTCGCATCCACGACGATAGGAACATCGCCCCGCTCGGTACTGAGCAAGGCTTCGTGCTCCACTATCGGTCCGTACTGCGAGGCATTGACCAAGCCTCGTGACGAAAAAATATCGATCAGCTGCCCGGCGTGGACCCCGCCATAGTAATCGAAGTCCGCCTGAATGACTGCTTGCGCCGCATCAGCAAAGGTAACCGGAGACTCCAGATAATAATGGGACAGTAAGACGAGGTGATCAGTGATACTCCGCCCGTATGCATCCCACACCTCCATCAAGGTGGTAGCCCACATCCGCCCATCATCGTGTACGCTGCATCCAGCGCCACTCGTCGACGCTACGCACACATCACCAGGATATACCCCCTCGTGGTCCAAGTAGCGCCCCCTCCAGATCTGACCCTCGCCGCTGTCCCACAGGAACACCCAGCGCCAGTCATCACGCAGAGCCCTGCCCGACTCAACCAGATTACGGTAATAAGAGGCCTGCCAATAGTCAGAAAATCCCTCGTGCAAGGCACGGCCTTCCAGTGTGGTCAGCAGGCCCGGAGCAGCAGCATTGAGCAGCGCATGACCGTATTCGTGGATGACAACGGATGGGTCTTCGGCATCATCCACGCCGCCGCTGCCAAACATGATCATGTTCCGATCGGGGTAGTAAAATGAATCATCCCGCGTAATGCCGTGCGGATTGATTTCCACCCCCTCATGTTGAACATCCAGAATGCCCAGGCTCTGAACATAGCGCTGACTGGCATCAACATGGTGGTAGACATTAACAGCCTCGAACCGTTCATCGGACCGATCAAAAAAGAAATCGTTCGGTCCGTCCGCGGCCGGCGGATCGTATACCGTGGTACCTGCCGTGTTGTATCCTACGATCCGGACGAACGGTCCTTGAAGAATCCACTTCCCGTCCGCATCCTGGGTGATATCCCGCAGGGTAACGACAGAGCGAGCTGCATCCAGTTCAGCATTTGTCTGATCATTGTTGTCCACGTAGGGAGGGGCGTATCCGGCACCCGTAGCAAAAAGCGGATCTGGATCGAATGCGTACCCCGACCCGTCCGCCGCGTGCCCGGATCCGTCCGCATGAACCCGAGGGCTTTCCAGATGACCGGCCCCGTGATCGTCTTTGGAAAGCGCCTGATCAAACGCAGCAAGGATTTTTCCAGAGCGGGCATCCACCCAGACCTTGTATTCAGCCGGTTCGAACGCCGGCCAAAGCGTCATCTCCCATGCGAGTCGTGGCGCAGCAGGATCATGGATGACGAGGCGCGGCTCGCCGACACGTCCACGGTCACGGGCTAATTCCCTGAGCGCCCTTTCACTCGCTTCCTCGACAGTAAGCGCTGGTCGCACATCGAAGGTCTCCTCCTGCGCCTTTACCGGCTCGAAGGAACTGGTCACCATGCTGACCCGTCCCTCTCGATCCATATTCACCCGAACCCTCCCGTTGGCAACAGGAATCCCCTTGAAGGTCTGCTCATAGGTCACATGCCGGCTGCGCTCACGGCGCTCATCCCGAATCAGATCCAATTCCCTGGCATCGGACGACCAACCGAACGAGGAAGCTTCCTCTTGAAGAAAGCGCTCGGGCCGACGATAGAGGTGCTCCTTTGACACCGCATATCTGGCCAGCGTCAATCCAGAGGCACTGTCGATGCGGGCGTTTGGGATCCGACGGATCGGCCGCATCGGCGCGATGGCTTCATGCTGCCCCCGTTCCAAGACCTTACGGGGTACCGTCTGCCGAGCATAGGCGGCGTCTGGCATCCCGAAGGCAGGAAGCAGAACTACCATCAGTAAGAGCGTCGAAAAAAGATTGGGCATGAAAGGGAGCTGTGCAAGTACGGACCTGCCCTGCAGGGAAAATGGACGTGACCGTCGGTTCCAACGGCACCGACCGCTTCAAGACTCGTCAAGCAAGGTTTCCGTAACTGTTCCCTATGCCATCGATGCAGCGGCTGACTTAAGGGCGTCCACATGATCCAAGGCTTCCCATGAAAATTCGTTCCGCCCGAAGTGCCCATAGGCCGCCGTTTTGGCGTATCCGGGCTTTAGTAGATCCAGCCGCTCAATGATGGCCTTCGGTCGGAGATCGAACACTTCCCGCACGACGTCGACCATGCGCTGGTCACTGAGATGCCCTGTTCCGTAGGTATCCACGTGGATGGAAATAGGATCTGCAACACCGATGGCATAGGCAACCTGCACCAAGACCTCGTCAGCCAAATCGGCCGCAACAAGGTTCTTGGCCACGTGACGAGCGGCGTACGCTGCACTGCGGTCAACCTTCGAGGGATCCTTTCCGGAAAATGCACCACCCCCGTGAGCCCCTTTGCCGCCGTAGGTATCCACAATGATCTTCCGACCCGTCAGCCCCGTATCTCCGTGAGGCCCGCCGATAATGAATTGACCCGTTGGATTGACATGCAGAATCAGGTCCTCATCGATCAGATGGGCCGGAATGATCCGGGGGATCAGGTGCTGGCGCACATCCTGCTTGATTGTGGACATTTCCACCCCGGGATCATGCTGGGTTGAGACAACTACCGTGTGGATACGCTTGATCGTCTTGCCATCATCCTCGTACTCAACGGTCACCTGCGCCTTCGAGTCCGGGCGAAGGTAGCCCATGATCTTCTCGGTCTTCCGGATGCTTGCCAATTCGCGCATGAGACCGTGCGAAAAGCTCAGCGCCATGGGCATCAACTCCGGCGTTTCACGCGTGGCGTAGCCGAACATCATCCCCTGATCCCCTGCCCCTTGGTCATGATGCAGCCCCTTGTCGTCATCCACCCCCTGGGCAATGTCAGAGCTCTGCTCATGAATCGTGGTCAGTACGCCACAGGAGTCTCCGTCGAAGCGGAGGGCCGGATCCACGTAGCCGATTTCTCGGATAACCTGCCGGGCTATCTCCTGTACATCCACATACGCTTCCGTGGTCACCTCACCCGAAAGAACAACCAACCCGGTCGTAACGAGCGTCTCGACGGCCACACGGCTCCTGGGATCCTGTGCCAGCATGGCATCCAGGACGGCATCAGAAATCTGATCGGCCACTTTGTCCGGATGACCTTCGGACACGGATTCAGACGAAAAAAGAAACGACATGGGGTTCCGGGAGAATGAAGTTGGACAAGTGTCCTGAAATATTTGGGTGCAACGCCTTTTTCTAAACGATGATTCGATTCCAATGCGAAGGTTGGGTCAAGCAAATGCCGCCTGATTGCTTCTCCTCGCCTTGAGGCGTAGTTTTTGTGGCTATGTACCCCCGTGTGTAGCCAATCACAGCCAACCCGGGGGGTTATGTGCGGAGATCACCCCGCTCTTCACCAGACACTTTCAGGAGAACACGTTATGTCCGATATCGCAGGCAAGGTACAGTCGATCATCGTTGAGAAACTGGGCGTTGACGAAGCAGATATTTCCGATGACGCATCCTTCACCAACGACCTGGGAGCCGACTCCCTTGACACGGTAGAGCTCATCATGGAGTTCGAAAAAGAATTCGACATCACGATCCCGGATGAGGACGCCGAGAAGATTGCCACCGTTGGCGACGCCGTGTCCTATCTGACCGAGAAGTCTGCCTGAAACCAGGAAGACCTCCTCTGACCATCTATTCCTGTTCCATTTCCTCGTATGAGCCGATCTACCCGCAGGGTTGTCGTAACAGGAATGGGCGCGTTGACTCCGATCGGCAACGATGCGGACACCTTCTGGAAGGCCATGATGGCTGGAAAAAGTGGTGCAGCGCCCATCACGTATTTCGACACCGAACAGTACGCGACTACGTTCGCCTGTGAGCTGAAAGATTTCGATGCTGTCGAGCTGCTGGATCGCAAGATCGCTCGGCGGTTGGATCCCTTCTGCCAGTACGCCATGGTCGTAGCCGATCAGGCGCTGTCAGATGCCGGCATCGACTCTGGAACGCTGACAGCAGAGCAGCAAGAGCGGATTGGTGTCATTTATGGATCAGGGATCGGGGGCTTGCAGATCCTTTTCTCCCAAGCCCAAGTGCTGTCCGAAGATGGTCCTCGCCGGGTCTCCCCGTTTTTCATCCCCATGATGATTCCGGACATCGCGGCAGGCCAGATTTCGATCCGGCATGGTCTGCGGGGGCCCAACTACTCCTGCGTATCTGCCTGCGCAACCGGTAACAATAATATCGGAGACGCTTTCATGTTGATCCGGTTAGGACACATGGACGCAGCTGTCACCGGGGGCAGTGAAGCC
The DNA here is from genome assembly GCA_018623785.1 of Bacteroidota bacterium. Taxonomy (GTDB): domain Bacteria; phylum Bacteroidota; class Rhodothermia; order Rhodothermales; family UBA10348; genus JAAZVD01. The sequence goes on from JAAZVD010000030.1 coordinate 6,469, forward strand.
AGTATATCAGAGCTCGGCGTCGGTGGATTCAACGCGCTCAAAGCGTTGTCGACACGGAACGATGACCCGCCAACGGCATCCCGCCCGTTCGATGCCACGCGCGACGGTTTCGTGCTCGGCGAAGGCGCAGGAGCGTTGTTTATCGAAGAGCTCGAACACGCGAAGGCGCGTGGCGCACGCATTTACGCCGAAATCAAAGGCGTGGGAATGAGCGGTGATGCGCACCACATCACGGCGCCAGACCCGGATGGCGTGGGCGCGCGCAATGCCATGCTCGCATCACTCCGGGATGCGGAACTGAACCCCGAAGCGGTGGACTACCTGAACATGCACGGCACGTCCACCGGCCTCGGGGACGTTGCCGAGACCAACGCCATCAAGGGAGTCTTCGGGGACCATGCCTACAGGATGAACCTGTCATCCACCAAGAGCATGACAGGACATCTCCTCGGCGCCGCCGGCGCCGTCGAGGCCATTGCGGCCATCGGTGCCATTACGCATCAAACCATTCCGCCAACGATCAACTTCGAACACCCCGACCCGGAATGTGATTTGAACTACACGTTCAACAAGCCGGTCGAGCGCGAAGTAAATGTGACCATGTCGAACGCCTTCGGCTTCGGTGGCCACAATACAAGTATCGTCTTCGCCAAGTACGAAGAGTAGCGCCCGTTGTGTTCACGTAGATGATGCGTGCTGAGGTGGGCGGCGCGTACTGTGGCAGACGCCGTGCGTTCAAGGCAGACGGCGTGCGTTCAGGTTGCTGAATTCGATGGATTCCCGGTGCATGGTTGTATTTTAAGCGGCACCGTCACCCGCCTCCGCTGTGCCATGTATTCACGACATCCCGTCCGCGCCGGCATTGCCGCCAGCTTCTTCGTATCTGCCGTCCTGCTCTCGGCATGCCGCACCACAACGCCCGCGGCAGACCCAACCCCGGCCGAGACCGGTTTTCTTGACCGCAGTATCGACATAGGCACTACCACGCACCGTTATCAAGTGTATGTGCCCTCCAACTATACGCCCTCGCGTGAATGGCCGTTGGTTCTGTTTCTGCACGGCGCCGGCGAGCGGGGTTATGAAGGACTCAGTCAAACCCATGTCGGATTGGGTCGGGCTATCCGTTTCAACCCAGAGCGCTGGCCAGCTGTCGTGGTATTTCCCCAACTACCTCCGGGAGGCAACTGGTCGGAGGTAACCGAGCCCATCGGTATGCAGGCTCTTCAAGCTACCATGGACGAGTTCGCCATCGATACAAGCCGCGTCTACCTTACGGGCCTATCGATGGGGGGATATGGTTCCTTGTTTCTGGGCAGTCGTCACGGGGATCAGTTCGCAGCGCTGGTTGCCATCTGCCCCACCGTGGGGAATGGTAACGGCTACCCCTTTCTTGCTGGATCATCCTACGAAGGCGCCATCGAGGGTACAGCACGGAACCTGGCCACGCTACCCGTGTGGCTTTTCCATGGTGAGGACGACGCCGTTTTCTCTGCATCCATATCCGCAGATCTTGCCCAAGCCATGCAGGATATTGGTGCCGATATTCGCTACACGGAGTACGCGGATACTGGGCACAACGCATGGGATCCGGCCTATGACACCTTGGATATGATTACCTGGTTGTTTCAACAGCGAAAAACAGACCATGCCCAAACTGATTCCCCAACCCTCCATCATTGAGGCACCAGGACACCCGCCCAAGGTAATTCGCGAGTATGCTGGTCGTGTTAATACGGGTGCCTCAGACGTGAGCATCGCTCATATGAGCAGTCCATCGGGGTGGGCTGAGCCGGGACAGCGACCTGATTTTGATGAGTATACCCTCGTACTGGCGGGCATGCTGCGTGTTGAATCCCGATCTGGCAGTCTGGATGTTCATGCGGGACAAGCCGTGCTTTGCTCGGCCGGCGAATGGATTCGCTACTCATCCCCCGGTCCTGAAGGGGCCGATTACGTGGCTATCTGCCTGCCAGCTTTCTCCCCGGATACCGTACACCGGGATGATGATGAGCCGGGAGGAACGCTCTGAATCAGCGAAAAACCAGCTCCCGGATCAGTTCACTGCCCAGCTTTTCGTTCAACGTCCGACGCCACTCTTCGCGGCGCATGTGAAGCTCCTGACGCCATACGGTGGAGTGAACCGTTACAAACAGCCTGTCTCCGCGCACCCACGCCTTGCCTACATGCTGCTGCATCTGCGGACTGAGCATGGATTCCCACTCAGCAAGGACGCGTCCCTTGGCAAGAGGACCCTGCAACCCGCTGGATCGAATCCAGTCATCGAGCGCCTCTTTGAGGGATTGCGGTCGTCGGCTTCTCATGAGTTGAATTCGCTTAGTCGTAACACGTTGAACAGGCGCATCAAACTACCATCCAGCATCCCCGCGCGCCACCACATCGCAATCTGTACGCAGGTAACGAGTACCTTGTCTTCATTGTGCGAGCTCCCTGGCGTCGGCACCCTGGCATCGGCACCCTGGCATCGGCTCCTCGCAAGGGGTAGCGCCTGAGGTTCAGATATGGTGTCCCTCCAATATCATTTTGTAATGGTGCTTGAATCGCGGGCCCCGCATAACAGTTAGTTACCAAACACCGTTTTCGTGCCTTTGGAACGCCCCTTCCTACTGAAAAACGCTCTACCACTCCATGAACCTTTCTCTTGAGACCCTTTTGGCACGTACGGGCACGGAGCCCGACGAGCGGACCGGTGGGCTCGCACCCGCCATTCATACGGCGACCACATACGCCCAGACATCGAGTGACGCGGAAGGAGCGTTCATCTACAGTCGACTCGGTAATCCTACACGACAGCAATTCGAGGAGTCCCTTGCGACTGCCGAAAAGGGTAGGCACGCGCTGAGTTTCGCATCAGGGATGGCGGCCGCCATGACCCTGTTGCAGACCTTGGAGCCCGATGATCATATCATTCTCCCGCACGATATCTACTTTGGTGTGCGCACGCTGATAGCAGAGCACTTTATCCGGTGGGGTCTACGCGTCTCTACCGTAGATATGAGGGATCTTACAGCCGTAGAACAGGCCATAGTGCCGAATACGCGTTTGATTTGGGCCGAAACCCCGTCCAATCCACAATTGACCATCGTCGACCTGAAAGCGCTGGCTGCTCTTGCTCACCAGGCCGGAGCCCGCCTGGTCGTTGACAATACCTGGTCCACCCCGCTGATCACACAGCCGATTGTACACGGTGCTGACGTCGTCCTGCACTCCGTTACAAAGTATCTGGGCGGTCACTCTGATGTTCTGGGTGGCGCACTGGTCTTCGCCAGGGAAGACAACCTTTGCCATCGTGCAAAGGCCCTTTCCGACCAGGGTGGTGCCGTACTCGATCCTTTCGGAGCGTGGCTGGTAATGCGCGGTATGCGATCGCTGGCCCCGCGTTTGCGTCAGCAATCCGCATCGGCCTTGGCCATCGCGCAATGGTTGGAAACCCGAGGCGACGTCGAAGCCGTCCACTATCCAGGCTTACCCTCGCACTCCGGTCACGAGATCGCTCGAAATCAGATGGCACTCTGGGGTGGGATGCTCTCCTTCCAAGTCAAAGGTGATGCCGCTCGAGCCATGCACGTGGTGCACAAGAGCCGACTCTTTGCCAACGCAACCAGCCTCGGGGGGACCGAGAGTCTAATGGAGCATCGTGCGTCCGTTGAAGGACTCGATTCGCCGACCCCAGAAAATCTGCTACGGGTCTCCGTAGGACTCGAACATCAGAACGATCTCATGGCCGATCTCGACCATGCGCTGTCCGTGTAGACCAGACCCATTGCCACCGTCAATGATTCGGGAATAGGGCCGGTAGCGCTTCCATCGAGGCAGGGCCTGTCGTAGATTCCGCGGCGATGGAAGCACCCATCAAAGCTGAGGATTTTCCCTCCTGTCGAGATCACTTTTCGCTTCTTCGACGCCTTATTCCATGAAATTGCCCTTCTTTCTGGCCCGAAAGTTTGTTGCCGCTGAGACGCTCGAAGAAGCCCTGCCCGTGGTGCGCAGTATCAAGGCAACCGGCCTGAGTACGACTTTCGACAAACTGGGGGAATACGTTTCCGATCGCTCTGTAGCCACGGGCGCCAAGGAAGAATACATCCACTTGATCCGCACGCTAGACGAAGCTGCCGGCC
>JAAZVD010000260.1 GCA_018623785.1 Bacteroidota bacterium
ATCGACGCACTCCTGTTGTTTCTCAGAGAGTTCAAAAAACACCGCTGGCCGGCATTCATCGAGCCCCAAGATGCCTTGAATCGACTCAGGATGAGTACAGAGCAACTGTGGTCTGACCGAGAAGGATGGGCCAGTGGCTGGGATATGGTGTCGGAGGTATTTGCCGAACTGCGCAGCGCGCCTCAGAATCGTGTGCCATCCCGCTGGCTTGCTGTCCGAATGGGAGAATTGCTGGACCGTTCTCTGGCATCCAACCGGGATGAAGGCACGACACTGTATGTCTGCCCACTGGAGGACGCTGGGTATGGCCCTCGTTCGCATACCTGGGTCCTCGGTATGGATGACAAGGCAGCTGCTCAAGCTGAGCAACAGGCTCCGCCACATTTTGCGGGACTGGATACGGGCCGGGATATGGCCACTGGCATTCTCGTGCGACAGCGCATTATGGAGTTGAGAAGGCGGGTAGGAGGGCATTTGACCTTGTGCGCTCCTTCATATGATGTGGCCGAAGGGCGGGCCCTTTTTCCGTCTTCAGCACTGATCGAGCACGGACGCATAAGAAAGCTTGAACCCGTCCGAAGGGAGCACTACCTGGATGCTGCGGATGCCTGTATATCCGACGGGCTCGAGGAGAGCTTCCCGGGTGTCGCCTCTGGTCTGAAGGCGCTCTCTGCCCGTAGATCGAACCAGTGGACTTCTTGGGACGGAGTGCTGGAATCGAGATTGAGAGGTATTTCGGAGGAAGGCAAGGCGACAGAAATAAGGACCTCTGTGTCAAGATTGGAGATGTTGGCGGCGTGTCCCTTCAAGTTCTGGCTGTCTGAAATATTGAAGGTGCCGGTTGCTCCCAAGCAAAATACCGAGTGGCTGTCGGCTTCCGACGCGGGGCAGATCTTACATGAATTGTTCGACGCCCATGCGAAGGACAGGGCGGCCGACCGGGCCGATACCGATCGCGAGGAGGAGCTGAAGATGCTGGCGCAGCTGCGGAGAATACTTGAGCGTCAGGCTGTATGCTTCGGGGGGACAAGAGATGCAGCTGTCGAATTGAAATATGAGGAATTGGCCCAAGCCGTTGAACAATATTTTCAACGAGAGAGGGATTTAAGCGGGATTCGTACGCCGATACATGCGGAGTACGCCATTCATGAATCGGATGACCCGAAAACCCAAGGGATACGCATCGACCTCGAATCGGGACACATTACCATGAGCGGCCGGATCGATCGTATTGATCAAACCCATGATGGAAGCTGGGTTATCGTGGATTACAAAACAGGCTCCTGGAAAGCATTTGTCCCTGCACGGCTGAAAGCGTTGGACTCCAAATTGCAGTGGGCACTGTATTCCCTCGCGGCGACACGGTTGTCGGGTCGGGTCATTGAAAAGGCCGAGTATGTCTTCACGTCCCATCGAGGAGCGGGCTGGGTAAGTGCAGCCTCACCACCGCCAGAAGATGCTTTGCTTGCCCTCCTGAATGTATTGCATAGGCGGTTTCAAGCCGGTGCCTTCATTCAGGCAGCCGATCGGAGTGGTGTTTGCAAGTGGTGCGATTACGAGGCCGTTTGCGCCGATCTGGACGAACGAAAGGCCCAACTCAGGGAGAAATTCGAGTATGGAGACGCTCGTATGGCTGAGCTATTCCAGAAGTGGCCCTCTAAATCATGACAACCCAGAGTGCACAGAGTACCGCAAGGGATGAATCTGCCCGGGAACTGCTTCGCGGGGATCGCCACATGGCCTATCCTGTTTCCAAGGATCCGGCTGTGGAGTTGAAGAGAAACATCATTGTCCGAGCGGGGGCCGGATCCGGAAAGACGACCATCTTGATTGACCGGATGATCGCGCTGGTCCGTAGCGGTGTCGCCCCGTCAACCATTGTTGCAATCACATTCACGAACAGGGCCGCAGCCGAATTACGGGAGCGGTTCTTCGCGCGGCTACTCGAAGTACATGAGGTGCTCGAGGAAAGGGTCGGAACTGAATGGACCGAGGAGAGGCAGCGGGTAGCCCATGCACTCCGCCACAGCGATGAAGCATTCATTGGTACAATCCACGCGTTTTGTCTGCGGCTGCTGCGCCAGCGTTCCCTGCAAGCTGGACTACCTCCGGATTTCAGACAGGTAGAGGAGTCCGATGAGCTCAACATGCGACAGGCATTCTGGCAGCAGCGTGTGGAAGAAGCACATGCAACGGCAGATCCGGATTGGGCACTGCTTGCCAGAGGAGAGGTCTCTTGGTCGGGTGTTTTCAACCTGTTTGGCGTGCTCAGCAGTAATCAGTCCGTTCGTTTCGAACAAAGCGGCGCTGAGCGCCCAGACCTGTCGACAGTATTCACCCTGACGAGGCTGATGATCGAGGCACTTGAATCCATTGTACCTCCATCCGATGATCCCGACGAGTTCATGACGGCCGTTGAGCGGGCTCGTCTACGCCTAGCCGCTGCGTCTGAGGATGACTTCAAACGTATTCGCGTTCTGAAAGCCCTGATGGAAGGAATGGACGCTTCAGATGACCCGTCAATCAAAATTACCCTCAACCGTTGGGATGCGGATCGGATATCCGATCTATACAAACTGGCGCAGCGGATCAAGAAAGGAGAAGATGATCTGGTCGCAGGTAGATCTGTCAAGGACGTATTGTCGGGTCCAATCCGCTGCGCTGTCTTGGCATGGGATGCCTGGCTCCATGATGTCGCTTTGCGGTTTGCGGGTCAGTCCGTGGAGGCCTACCGAAGGTACCGTGTTCAGCAGGGCCTGCTGACCTACGACGACCTGCTCCACGAGGCCACTCGGCTCGTACTTTCATCAGCAACGGCACGAAGGGTCTTCCAGGAGCGCTATCGATATCTTCTGGTTGATGAGTTCCAGGATACAGACCCGGCCCAGGCAGCTCTGTTGTTTGGCCTTTGCAGTCTGGATCCGGATTCTGGCGATTGGGCTCGATCCCAATTGCAACCGGGCAAACTGTTTGTGGTCGGAGATGATAAACAATCCATTTATCGTTTCAGGAAGGCGGATTTTCAGGTTTTTGCTACCGTCGCCGAAGCCGTTGTCCGCGATGGTGGAAAGGAAGTGGGGCTTACTGCGAATTTCAGGACCGATGAGGCGTTGTGCGAATGGATCAATACATCGGTTGGAGAAGTGTTTGCCATGCAGGAAGCTCCTCATCAGGCCCGCTGGGAACGTCTCGAGCCAGCC
>JAAZVD010000031.1 GCA_018623785.1 Bacteroidota bacterium
CCCCATGGCATGAGTGCCGTCAAGGCAGGTAGAGCGGGACGCCGGTTGGCGTCCCGCTTTTTTTGTATTGTCAGGTTACACGGATCAGCAGGGTATGCACGCAGTCGATTACATACGACTCAAACGGGATGGAGGGCATCTGAGCGAGGCCCAATGGCACGATCTTATCGAGCGCTATACCGACGGCCATATCCCGGACTATCAGATGTCGGCTTTCTTGATGGCTGCCTTCCTGAATGGGATGGCTGACACCGAAATGGTAGCGCTGACCGACGCCATGCTACACTCGGGTGTCGTGTTGGACCTTTCTGATCTCCCGGGCCAGAAAGTCGATAAGCATTCGACCGGGGGCGTGGGTGACAAGGTATCCATTCCGTTGGCGCCAATCGTGGCAGCCTGTGGGGTGCCGGTTCCCATGATATCGGGCCGTGGTCTGGGCCATACGGGCGGTACACTGGACAAACTGGAATCCATCCCGGGTTTTTCGACGTCCTTGTCCATTGAAGCCTATCGCAAGCAGCTGGCAGAGATTGGCGTGGTCATGATCGGCCAGACCGACGATATCGCTCCTGCCGACCGGAAACTGTATGCTCTTCGTGATGTGACTTCGACGGTGGAGTTCGTGCCATTCATTGCCGCCTCGATTCTGTCCAAGAAGCTGGCCGAAGGCATCGATGCTCTCCTCCTGGATGTCAAATTCGGATCAGGCGCCTTCATGCAGGCCGAAAAGGATGCCCGGCATCTGGCTGAAACCCTCGTGGGGGTCAGCGAGCGATTCGGCAAACCGGCCGTAGCACTACTGACCGACATGGACCAACCCTTGGGCTGCGCTGTGGGCAATTGGCCGGAGGTGGCCGAATCCGTTATGCTCCTGCGCGGGGAAGCCCCCGAGGACCTTATGGAAGTGACGCTGGCTCTGGCCGCCGAGATGATTGTGGCCGGCAGAAAAGCGTCGACAATCGAAGAGGGCACTGCCCAAGCCAGGGAAGCCATCCGATCGGGTGCCGCGTTCGAGCGCTTCAAGGCGATGGTCACGGCGCAGGGTGGAGATCCATCCGTGGTGGATGAGCCGGGGGCTCGAATGTCAAGAGCCATCGCGGCCGACGTCCACGCGCCGGCAGATGCTCATGGATTCGTTGCCCGGATCGATGCGCTGGACGTCGGCCGCGCCATGATTGAACTCGGTGCGGGTCGCCGAACGAAGGAGGACGACATAGACCCACTGGCCGGATGTGTGCTTCTCAAGCGTCAGGGCGACCCCGTTGTGCCTGGTGATGTACTGGCACGGGTAATGGCTTCTACAGAGGCGCATCTGGCCCGTGCCGTAGCCGATGTGGCGCGTGCCTACCGGTATGCTCCCACCGCTACATCACCTGACTCCAGGATCCGGGATCGCTTTTCCAATGGGCGCTGGGAGGGTAGGATGACGGCAAAATGAGGGCAGATTCGTATTAAATGAATCTAGGCGGCATTGCCCTCGTAAGAACCCATCCAGGGCTATCCTCGTTTACCGGTACGATGCGCGCGTTGCCCCTTCTCTGTCGTCGTGATGGGCCTGCACATGCGCCGTAATTATATTCATGGCGGTCATGACGGGACCCCTTTCTCCCTCTCACTCAACGCAGCAAGAACGACATGTCGATCTGGGCACGCTTCACGCGCTTCGTAAAATCCGTCTTTGGCGGCGCTATATCTGCGCTGGAAGACCCCAAACTCATTCTTGAGCAGAACATTCGGGAGTTGAACGATCAGGTCCCCCGGATGAATGAGAACATCGCGACGGTAAAGGCCAACGTGATGATGCTCCAGAAGGAGGTCAAGAAATACGAGAAGGAACTTGCCGATGTGACGGCCAAGATCAAAGCCGGCATCCAGGCCGGTCGGGATGACATTGCCGAGCGTTATGCCGTGCGTCTCGAGGGCGTCAGGGAAAATCTGGCCAGCACGAAGGAGCAGCTGAAGTACGCTTCGGTTGCCTATGACAAGGCGCTACAGGTCAAAAAAGCCTTTATGCGCGAAAAAGAGCGCAAGATTGCCGAGGCCAAAGAGGCCCTGCGGGCCCACGAACGGGCCAAGTGGCAGGCCAAGGTGGCTGATACGCTCGAGTCATTTGAAGTAACGGGAATTGACCAGACCCACGACGAAATGATCACGCGGCTGCAGGAGCAGACGGCGCGTAACGAGGCCCGCATGGAGATGGCGCTGGATTCGGTTGATTCCGAGGCACTGAAAATCGAGGAAGATGCGCAGAAGATCCGGGCTTCGGAGCTCGTCAAGCAGTTCAAGCTTGAAATGGGCGTCGGCGATACGGGTAGCACAACGGAGGAGGCACAACTGGAGGTGCCCGAAAAGGAATCAGATACGGGTGGCAAGACCATCGGTCGCGAGCGGACACAGAATTGACCACCTGAATCCAGGTAATGTGCCGTGCCAATGACTCCCGAGGAATATGAGCGCTTCAAGGAGGCCGAGAAGGCGCACCTGCGCCAGCTCCGTGAGCTGAAGAAGACACATGAGCAGCTCAGCCGCAAAGCTCGTATCTCGCAAGCCGTTACGGACATGACGGAAGGCGTTCGATCCCTCTTTAATGAGCACGAAGAGATGATGGCCCGGCTTGAGCGGGATACTTTCGAGTCGGAGGCCCGCTTGGACGTGGCGCTTGACCATATCGAGGCCGAAGGCACCGTACCCGAAGAACCGGAAGCAGTTGATTCTGAGGCGGACAAGCCTTCGGGATCCCGCGCAGTAGACGCTTCTGCAGAACACCCCCCCGAAAAAACCATTGGCCGTATGAAACGTTGACCCGAAATCCGATCTGACCATCGGTCTGCGGTCTGTCATGCTACTGCTACCCAACCCGACGTGCGTCGAAAACAATCTCATATCAATTACACCCGGGAGGCATTCCTGCATCCATGGAATCTTGCTTTCCTGATGGCAGCAATGATGGTGGCCGTCGGTGTCTCTTTTTCAGGAGCGACGTGGCCCTTTGACGTAGCGCTCCTGGTAGCCTCGGGTCTTGAGCTTGCCTACCTCGGTTCAATGCCACGAAACGAACGGTTTCGCAAGGTCATTCGTTCGCGTCACGCAGCCGAGCACGCCAAGCCGCTTTCTCAAAAAGAACTGTTTCAGACGCTGGCGGCGCCAGATCGTAGACGATATGCCGGTCTGCGCAAGCTTGAAAAGGACATCAGATCGAACTACGCCAAACTGAGTTATGCCTCGCAGGGCATGCTGGATTCCCATCTTCGCAAGATTGACGGTCTGCTCGAATCCTACATGAAGCTCCTTTACCAGAAGGAGCGTTACGATTTTTCCCTGCGAGCGGGCATGGAGTCCGAAATTTTACGCGCCATTACGGCCCTTCGCGTTGATATGGAGGATGACTCCCCCAGGGTAAAAGCCATCAAAGCACGCAGGCTGCGCATTCTTGAGCAGCGTCTCGAGCGCTCCAAGAAGGGGCAGGAAAACCTCGAAATCATCGAGGCACAGGTGGCCACGATAGAGGACGTTGTCAAATACATCCATGAGCAATCCCTGACCTTGCGCAATCCGGAAGAAATCTCCTTCCAACTCGACACCCTCCTGTCTGAGATCGAAGAAACAAGAGCTTCCGTTGAGGAGCTCGAAGACGTGTTCGCCTCGCCCGATGATCTGCTCGGCGGCATGGATACGTTCGATAGTCCTGTCGTAGAGACGGCTGGCACGGATCGGACGAGGGTATCGGAGTAGCAGCGGGCGCACTCCCGGATTCGGTGTATCTTGCTACCGCGTTTTCCTCATCATGTCTGTATATCATGTCCTACGATACGCTCTTGGTCGACGTTGACGACGTCGGTATAGCAACCGTAACCGTCAACCGTCCTGACAAATTGAATGCCCTCAATGCGCAGGTCATGGACGATCTCGATCACTTTTTTGAGACGGCAGAGCGGGAGGCATCCATTCGGGGCGTTATCCTCATGGGTGCGGGTCCGAAGAGTTTTGTTGCCGGTGCAGATATTGCCAAGTTTAAGGAATTGGATGGTGCATCCGGGAAAGCGTTTGCCGATCGGGGGCAGGCTGTCTTCAACCGGATTGAAAATCTGCCCAAGCCAGTTATTGCTGCTGTGAATGGGTTTGCCTTGGGTGGCGGCAGCGAACTGGCTCTGGCCTGTCATCTCCGCGTTGCCTCTGAAACCGCTGTATTCGGACAGCCTGAGGTCAATTTGGGCATTCTCCCAGGGTATGGCGGTACGCAACGCTTGCCCCGCTTGGTCGGCCTTGGCATTGCTACCGAATTGGTTCTAACGGGCGCCATGATCACGGCAGACAGGGCATACGCAATCGGTTTGGTCAACGCGGTTGCATCACCGGATGAGCTAATGGAAGCAACCCGCACAATGATGGCTACCATTCTTTCCAAGGCGCCGTTGGCTGTGGCCAAATCACTTCGGGCACTGCGTGTGGCGGATCAGCCGTTGGCTGAGGGATTGAGGGTCGAAGCGGACCTTTTTGGGGAAGCCTGCGACACAGCGGACTTCGAGGAAGGGGTGGACGCCTTTCTGAGTAAGCGCAAGCCATTGTTCAGAGGTCGGTAGGAAAGGCTCCCATGGAAATTGCCGTCATACTTTTGACATTGACCTTCAGCGCGTTCTTTTCTGGATCCGAGATTGCGTTTGTTGCGGCCAACAGGTTGCGGGTGGAGGTTTTTGCACGTCGTGGTGGAACGGTGGGTCGAATCGTTTCCAGTTTCCTTGAGGAGCCCGCTACGCTGCTGACTACCACGTTGGTCGGAAACAACCTGGCCCTGGTCCTCTACTCCACGCTCGTTGCGCTGTATCTCGAGGCACCCCTTCAGCTGTTCTTTGGAGACCTGCTAGGTATGCCCGGCGCTGCCGATATCCTTGCCCTGTCGGTACAGACGATCATTGCGTCGGTGGTTGTCCTCGTTGTGGGCGAAATCATCCCCAAATCCATTCTCCGAGAGATTGCCAACAAGGCCGTTTTTTGGCTGGCCGTGCCGCTCAAGATCACCTATTTCCTGCTGCTCCCCATGATTCTCGTCTCCCGATGGACAGCCTCTTTTCTGATGAAGGCTGTACGGATAGATTCGGACTCGTTTTCGGAGTTCATCCGTCGGGATTTTGAGCTGCTCATCGAGGAGAGCAAACGATCCGGGGAGTTGGATCTGGATGAAGAGGAGTCTACGCTGGTGTCCAACGTCTTTGCCATGGGTACCATCCGGCTCAAGGAATCCATGGTACCGCGCACCGAGATCATTGCCGTTGATCAAACGGCAACCATTGATGCACTGCGGGCTCTCTTCGTGGACACGGGACATTCAAAAATCCCGATCTATGCCGAAAACATCGACAATATTGTCGGGGTGGCCTTTGCGAAGGATTTGTTCACCAATCCCGGCTCTATTGAGGAGATCATCCGTCCGGCTACATTTGCTCCCGAGACCAAGCTCTCCAAGGAGCTCCTTCAGGAATTTCTGGACACCAACACCTCGATTGCTATCGTTATCGATGAGTACGGAGGGACGGCAGGTCTGGTCACGTCCGAAGATCTCTTGGAGGAAATTTTTGGCGACATCCAAGACGAGTTTGACGTGGATGAAAACATGCTCCGCATTCTGGGTGATGATGCGGTTATTGCCAGTGGCCGACTCGAAATTGATGCCCTGACGGAGGCCAGCACCATCACATTGCCCGATGGGGATTTCGAAACCGTGGCTGGTTATATCCTCGAGCGTCTCGGCACGATTCCCAAGGTCAGGGACGAGTTCGAGGTGGACGGGTACCGCTTTGTGGTTTTGCGCGCCACCGCCAATCGAATAGACCTGGTTCGCATCTCGAAGGTGCCGCTCATGGAGCAGGCCGAAGGTCCGGCTCTCTAGACAGCTGCCTCAATGTGTCGGATGTGCGCGGCGATGAGTCGCACATGAGCGCTCATACGATCGACGGCTCCCGATGCCGCCAGGCGTTCTTCCGGTCCCGTCGGCATACCCGGGGGGCTGATGCGTCCCATCCAGAGTAGCATGGCGTTTTTGAGCACTGACCCGGTTGGAAGGGTAGCCTTTTGCAGATGTGTGCCGTAGAAGGCAATCTTGCGTTCGAGCCGCTTCCCGATCTCCGCGCCGCGCTCTGCGTGACCGGCGTCGTCGCTTTCCAGCATGGCTGAGCCTACCAGATAATCCCGGTACAGGAATGGAGCCAGCAGCAAGGACTCACTGAGCACGTCCTGTCCCGTCGATGAGGTTGCCTCGATGGCACGAGCGGTTGCCGTGGCTGCCAAACTCAAGCTTTCTTCGGCCACCATTTCCGGGTCCGCATCGGTAAGATGCACCATGGCTATGCCGCTCAGCTCTTGACTGACCGAGAACAATCCAAGGGTTGTGAATACGGCTGACTGCATGGGGTAGTTATTCCTTGCTGGAAGACTCCCCACCACCGATGGAGCGCCGCATTTTCGTGTCGGCTTCCACGTTACGCAGATTGTAGTAGTCCATCACACCCAGATTGCCGCTGCGGAAGGCTTCGGCCATGGCCAGAGGAACTTCGGCCTCGGCGGCAATGACCTTGGCCCGCTGTTCCTGCACCGCAGCCCTCATCTCCTGCTCGTGGGCAACGGCCGCTGCGCGGCGCTCCTCAGCCTTGGCTTGGGCGATTTTCAGATCGGCCTCGGCCTGGTCCGTTTGCAGTTTGGCACCAATGTTCTCGCCGACGTCCACATCCGCGATGTCGATCGAGAGAATCTCAAAGGCCGTACCGGAATCAAGGCCTTTTGAAAGCACGACCTTGGAGATGGAGTCTGGATTCTCGAGAACCGCTTTGTGCGTTTCCGACGACCCGATGGTAGACACAATTCCTTCGCCAACACGCGCAATAATGGTTTCCTCTCCAGCACCCCCGACCAGGCGCTCGATATTGGCACGCACAGTCACGCGAGCAATGGCGCGTACCTGAATCCCGTCCTTGGCCACGGCAGAAACGGGCGGCGTTTCAATGACTTTGGGGTTGACCGAGACCTGAACGGCCTCGAATACGTCGCGTCCGGCCAGGTCGATGGCTGTAGCCCGCTCGAAAGGCAGGTCAATGTTGGCCTTGTCGGCCGAAATCAACGCATTGACCACCTTCTGTACCTGACCACCAGCCAGGAAGTGCGCTTCCAGCTGGGGTGGGCTTACCTGAATACCAGCTTTGTGGGCCGTAATGAGCGGCTTGACGATGGTAGCCGGCGGCACTTTCCGCAGGCGCATACCCATCAGGTCACGAACCAGCTTGACCCGAACGCCCGAGAAAAAAGCCGTGATCCAAAGACCCACCGGAATGAAGTATAAAAACACAATCAGCCCCAAGAAAACAAGGGCGATCAATGCCAGACCGGAGGAGGTAAGCAGGGATTCCATGGCACACAGAAAGATGGATGGGAGATATCAGATTACAACGCAGTACAGGGCAAGGGGTGCCCGCTCAAGAGGCTTCTTCAGCCAAGGCCTCTACGCGCAGATAATCGCCACTGGCACCGCCGGTCTTGGCCAGCAAGTGAATGCCCTCGATGCGCAGGTCCTTGGTAATGGACTTACACATATCATAAACGGTCAAGGCAGCAATGCTGACCGCCGTCAAGGCTTCCATTTCGACGCCGGTGGGGCCCTGGCTCTTGGCAAAGGCCCGGATTTCCACGGCTTTCGCTTCGTCGTCGAGCGTAAGATTCACGTCCACGCCCTGTATCTGTACCTGATGGCAGAGTGGAATCAGGCGGGAGGTTTCCTTGGCTCCCATGATACCCGCTATCTGAGCAATAGACAGGACGTCGCCCTTTTGGACCGTGTTTTCGCGGACGCGTTCGAACGCGTCCGCACCCAGGATAACGCTACCAACGGCAACGGCCGAGCGCAGGGTTTCTGTCTTGGCGGATACGTCCACCATGTGGACGCCCCCTTCCGCTCGCAAGTGTGTAAAGTCAGACATGGTTGGATCAGGGCGTAGGAGACGATGAATGCGATGGGCAATGCTGATACAGCACCGGGACAGGCCGCTCGTGGCTCGAACGATGTAAGGGCTCTACAGTTCGGTCAGCCGCCGATGAGAATCATGGGGCGATTTTCGCTCGTGGCCAGTACATCCATTCCGGCATGGGATGCCGCTTTAAGTGCCAAGGCCGATTGCACGGTTTCGAGCAGCCGATCGTCCTTGATCCCGGTGCGCATCATGTCGCGCAGATTGACCTCGTTGGCACCGAAGAGGCAGACTTTGAGTTTGCCATCGGCCGTGATGCGGATGCGGTTGCACCCGGAGCAGAAGTGGTCACTCATGGAAGAGATGAAGCCGACCTTGCCCCGGTATCCCGGCACCTGCCACAACTTGGCAATTTCAAGGTCATCGCCGCCTTCGGCCTCGAAGTCAGGCCAACACTGTTGGATGATGTCTACCATCTCCCGGTAGGGTAGGAATTTATCCGTATGCCAGGTATTGCCGTCGAAAGGCATGTACTCGATGAACCGCATTTCGATGGGCATCTCGCGGGTCATGGCCACGAAATCGACGAGTTCGTCCTCGTTGAATCCACGGATGACGACGCAGTTGACCTTGACGGGATCATAACCGGCTTCGACTGTCATGCGGATGGCATCTAGAACCGTGTCCAGACCTTTCCGGCGGGTGATGTGCAGGAATCGATCTTCACGCAGGGTATCGAGAGAGATGTTGAATCCCGTGATACCGGCTCGTTGGAGATCGGTCAACTTGCGGGACAGTAACAGACCATTGGTGGTAATGGTTAGCTCCTGCAGGCCCTCAAGGGTGGCAAGGCGCTCCACGAGTTGAACCAGCTCTTTGCGGATAAGCGGCTCGCCGCCCGTGAGTCGGATCTTGGTCACGCCCCGGGAGACGAGCAGCTCAGCCAGCCGCATGATCTCCTCAAAGGAAAGAATGTGGTCCCGGGGTTTGAGGTCCACGCCCTCCGCCGGCATGCAGTACGTACAGCGCAGATTGCATCGCTCCGTGAGCGAAATACGCAGGTACGTGTGTTCCCGCCCAAAGGCATCGGTAAGGACGTTATGATCAGGCTGCTCGCTCATTCGCCTCCGATGGATCCATAAACCGCTTCTCCACCCACGACAGTAGCCAGTACGTTGGTCTCAAGAATCTGGGGCGATGGGCTCTGCATGATGTCATCCGAAAGGATGACGAAGTCGGCCCACTTGCCAGGGGTCAGGGACCCGAGCTGGTCTTCCTGGAACGCGGCATAGGCGGCGCCCTTGGTAAAGGCTTCCAGGGTTTCTTCGCGGGTCAGGCGCTCCTGGGGATACCAGCCGCCCTCGGGCAGGAGGTCTTTGGTCTGCCGCGTGACGCCGGCAAAGAAGCCCTCCAGAGGGTCAGATTTCTCGACCGGGAAGTCCGATCCAAAGGCGATGCGGATGCCGGCGTCTGTAATGGTCCGCCAGGCATAGCCTCCCTTGATGCGATGCGGCCCCAACCGGTCCTCGGCCATATTCAGATCGCTCGTGGCATGCGTGGGTTGCATGGATGCAATGATGCCCAGCTGCTGGAAGCGCGGTATGTCTTCAAGGGCAATGATCTGGGTGTGCTCATCCCGAGGACGCATGTCGGGCGTGATGCCTGCCAGTTCGTAGCTCTCCAGTAAGACTCGGTTGCCGCGATCCCCAATGGCATGCGTATTCACCTGGTAGCCGCACTCTACTGCGCGCCGGACCTGCTCGGAAAACGCTTCGGGCTCGGCAAACAGCAGTCCCCGATTGCCGGCGGCATCACTGTAGTCCTCCAGGAGTGCCGCACCGCGGCTTCCGAGCGCGCCATCGAGGTACAGCTTGACCGAGCGCACGGTCAGGTAATTGCCGTAGTTAATGATATGGTTGTTGCAGTAGGTCTCGAAGGCCCTTCCTTCAATGCCACCGATCATGGCGTACATGCGGACCGAGAAGCGGCCTTCGTCAATGAAGCGCTGATAGCGCTCGACGGTGGCCTGGGAAACGCCGGCATCGTGGACGCCCGTAATTCCGACCTCCGCAGCTTCCTGCATGGCTAGTTCGAGGGCATGGTCGCGCTCTTCCTCCGTCCATTCCGGAACGTGCTGCTCTACCATCCAGGCTGCGCTATCAATGAAAACGCCCGTTGGCACGCCAATGCCATCGCGGATGATGGCGCCCCCTGTGGGGTCCTCTGCTTGCTCGATGGTATCGAACCCGGCAATATTCATGGCTGCCGTATTGTACCAGTCGGCATGGCCATCAACACGGGACAGGGCAATCGGATTGTCCGGGAAGTGGGCGTCCAGATCCTGCCGCGTGGGGAAGGTGCGGTTTGGCCAGAGCTCCTGGTTCCAACCGCGTCCACGGATCCACTGCCCGGGCTCAAGATCCGGGTAGAAGTTCTTGATGCGCTGGATGACTTCATTCACCGAACGCGTTCCGCGCAGGTCCACCTGCAGCTTCTCAATGCCAAGGCCCATGAAGTGGCCGTGGGCATCCGTGAAGCCCGGGACAATGGTCTTGCCGCCGGCCGAGCGTTCTTCCAGGTCCGGGTGTGCCGCCCGAAGGTCATCAGCGTGGCCGATGGCCGCC
>JAAZVD010000261.1 GCA_018623785.1 Bacteroidota bacterium
ATGCTGGTCTACATCTTCATCGTATTCAAGCCGGTCTATTCAGCTCCGCCTGAACTACTGGATTCCGATCAGTTGGTCATGTCGAAAATTGCACTGTGGGGCCCGATCATTTTCATTGGCTTGGGCGCAGCCACCCTCAGTTCTGCGATCGGCTCCATATTGGTTGCTCCTCGCACCTTGCAAGCACTGGGAGCGGATGGCAGCATTCCCTTGAGTGGTGCCAACACGTGGCTGGCTGCTGGAAAAGGGGCAGTCAATGAGCCTAGAAATGCGACACTGATTACCGGTGCCATCGCCTCGATGATTGTTTTCCTCGGAAACGTGGATATCGTAGCTCGGCTCATCTCGATGTTCTTCATGGTAACCTATGGAGCCCTGTGTGCCATCAGTTTCTTGGAGCACTTTGCAGCCCGCCCCTCCTACCGGCCCAGCTTTCGATCCCGATGGTATATCAGTCTTTTTGGCGCTCTCATGTGCGCTTTCATGATGTTCCAGATGGACCCCATCTTCGCCCTGGCTGCTATTCTTGTCATGGTAGGTCTCTACCAGATCGTGAAGCAGTCTCATGCCGGCACTCATGACTTAGCCGCTATGTTTCAGGGGGTCATGACACAGACCTCGCGCTACATGCACATCAGGCTTCAGCGCCGTCGGCGGCGAACGAGCGATGAAGAGTGGCGCCCAAGCGTCATCATGGTCAATGAGCGCACGTTCGATCGCCGCAGCCCTCTCGAATTCATGCGCTGGATATGTCATCGACACGGCTTTGGGACCTATCTCCACTATATAAAGGGTACCCTCAACAGCAAATCCTATCGGGAAGCCCAACGCGTTCAGGCGCGTCTCGTGGGAATGGCCCGTTCCCAAAAGTCGACGGTGTACATGAATACGATCATTAGCCCCTCGATGATCAGTGCACTGGCTCAGAGCCTGCAGGTGCCGGGAGTATCGGGCCTGAGCAATAATGCCGTAATGTTCGAATTCTCCCAGAACGACGATCCAGCCGTTGTACGGGATGTCGTGACGTGGTGTGATTTTGCTGCCTCCACGCGTATGACGCTCATGGTTCTACGTCATGGGGACCTGCACTTTGGAGAACATCAGTCCATCCACGTCTGGCTGACCTGGAATGACCAAGAAAATGCCAACCTGATGATCCTTCTCTCCTATATCCTGCTCGGACATCCGGATTGGAATGATGCAGAGATTCGCGTTTTCGTAGCGCTGCCGAAAGACCAGGTGGAGGAACGCAAAGAAGAGTTTGAGCACCTGATTACCCAGGGTCGTCTACCCGTCTCGGAGAAGAACATTCGATTCTTGCCCACAAACAATGTCGAGGCGTTCCGACGCCTCGTCGCCCGATATTCCGGTTCTGCGGATTTGACCGTCGTCGGCTTCGATATGGAGGGCCTGACCGAGAGAAAAGAGGAGGTTTTCGTGAATCATCCCGACCTCGGCGACGTGCTTTTTGTGCACACTCCCCGCCAGATAACCATGGAGTAGTGTATCTACCGGCCAAGGTCATCCAAGGCTGAGCGTACCTTCCGCCAACGTCAGCCCAGATCAGAACGCAGCGATCTCGACCATGATCTGCTGGTTGATCTGGATATCAGCCGTAAGCCGTAGCCTGGAAACCAGCTGATACTCCGCTACAAAGGGTCGTAATTGTCGCTCAATCTCTGGCCTATCCACCGTCCAGTCGGGTGTAATCGTTTTGCGATCCAAAAGTCGAACAGCTGCCCAATCGTCGCGCCGTCCGATAACAATCGTAGAGTCGACGGGAAGGGTAGCCACGTAAGGCGCCCACTCCGGAATTGCCTCCAAACGAACCTCACGAAACTGAACCGGCCAGTCGTTAACCTGGCCTACTGTGGCCCGTAATGCCTCGGGCGTCAGCGCCGTAATCGCATCAAAGGAGATAATCGCCATGCGCCGCTGCGACCATCCCATGCGATCAAATGCACGCTTGATGAGCATCGAATCCACCTCGACCTCGGCTGTTCTCAAGTAATCGCGCATCAATCGCGCTTTCTCCAGACGGATTCTTCGATCCACTTCCGTTTCCCACTCCTCGTCTCTGAGGTTCTCTTCTTCTCCTGCCCGATACAAAGCTTCATTCCGAAGGGCTCGACCTACAGATGCTGCCGTACGCTCACGCGCCTCTCGCTGCGGTAAGGAGGCAAACCAGAACGCATAATCCTTGGCGGTAAACGCCTCTTTCTGACCGCCCCAGTCAAAGGTCAATAAGGCCGTAGATGGATCCACATCCTGCTTCCACGAGTCGTCAATCCGGCTCATTACCCGACCGGCCACCTCCTCCGTCGTTGGGTCAAGAGCGTTGATCATGTCATTCAGAGCCGCGACGGCCGGCGCGTTGACCCGTACGTCCAGCCGGGACATAAACGCCTGCACAAACCGATCGCCTTCGAGCCGCCGTCGACGTTGCCGGTACTGACTCGACAGCCCTTGGCGACGCGTCAGGTATGCTGATTCCGTCAGTAGTGGCTCTTGGATGATATTCTCCAGGAAGATGATGTGGTAACCGTAACGCGTCCGGACCGGCTCAGAGTAGGTCCCGGGCTCCATACTGAAAGCAACTTCAGCAAAGGCATCGTCAACCGAGTAGAACCCTATGGCACCGAGGAATCCGGCTAGGGAATCCGCCTCAGCAAGCCCGTAGACACGCTGAGCCTCCTCCAGATAGGGCACACCACTTCGTAACCGGGAATAGGACTCCTGAGCCTGTTGAGCCGACGTGAAATAAAGGTGACGGACGACGCGCTTGGATTGGTCCTTGATGTATGCTTCCCTGAGCTGCACGTCCGACGGGGCCGACATTGTGTCCAAAAGGGCCGTCTCGAAGAAGCGAGACCCCAACTCTTCCCGCTGTATCCGCTCCGCAGTTGCACGAAAGCTGTCCGTGGTATCCCGCTGTTCCGAACTGAAGTGATCGGCCAACAGTACCGCATCAATCATCTGTTCCAAGTGGGCCGCGCGTGCCACCTCTGAATCGTTGGATCCTGAGCGTACCAGAAAATCAATGTAGGTTTGCTCAAACCATGAGACACTGATCTCGACCTGATTGACACGCGCAAGTATCCTTGGGTCCCGATCCGGACCTGGACCCGAATCAGTCCTCGTGCATCCGCCGAACACGGCAGCCAACAAAGCA
>JAAZVD010000262.1 GCA_018623785.1 Bacteroidota bacterium
TCATCCGAGGACAACGCATACCGCACGCCATACGCGTAGCGCCCCTCTCCGAGACGCTCCAGCCAGTGCGCCATCATCACACCGTTTGGATGAACGGCCACCGACGGCACATCGGCCCAGTTCACAAACCAGTTATCGCCTCGGGCTACCTCCACCGGCTCTGTCCATGCGCCGCCGGCGCGGCGGGCAACCACCAGACGGGCTTCGTCGCCATGCCGCTCCAGCCATGAAGCCACCACCGTGCCATCCTGCGTCCGGGTCAGGTGTGCCTCGCCGGCGTGCCCCGTATCGGGCATCGGGACCGGGGTCACCTCGGAAGTCAGAGAGAAGCCCGCTACCACAAACAGCGCGACAATCGCCGCTGCCAGCGACACCTTCATCGCCCCCAACCCTTGTCGATGGCACCCATGATATCGGGCGGTGTCCATCCCGGCGGCTTCATCCATTTACCATCCTCACGCCGGTAACTGCCCTCTCCGAATTTACGCAGATTCGAAGCGTCAACCTCCTCCAACACGGGCTCATCATCCACGCCAAAAGCAATCAGCGTACCGATCGTGACCACGGAAATGTCCGCGCAGCCGTCCACAACTTCCTTGAGGTCCACCTCGTTTGGCGCTGCATATTCGAGGCCTTCCTCCGTGACTTCATGCCCATTCGAGTGGACCGTGACGCCCAAGGCCTCGACCGTCTCTAGGGCTTCTTCCAGAATCAGTTTAGCCCGCAGAATACGGATCTTCTCGTCGGGAATGGTGGCGCCTTCGGGCGTGTCTTGCCCGACTTTCTGCATGAACTCCTTTACGCGCAAGTAATGGGGTGAAGGCATGATGATGGGGTTTGGGTGACCGTCTGCTGTAGCTGCGTTTCAGCACGCCGAAAACTACCGGACAGCATCGCCAGATGCGAGAACCAGTTATCCACGAAAGCGGGGCCAGGGCCAAGACGCGCACGGCCTCGCATCCATTTTTTCGCTCATTGGAATCGAAGCGTACAACCGTACAACTCGATTCCAACGGTTGTATTCGAAGCGTACAACCGTACAACTCGGTTCCAACGATCAAAAACAAGGCTGGTAGCTGCGGGATCGAGTCAGTGCGAACGGCCCAGCGGGGCCTTCGATGAGCCCGGCCAGACACGTCCCACCCCGAAGAGCACGCGAACGCCGATCCAAACACCGGTCACGGCCCAGACCAAAGAGAGTGTCAACCCGATCCAGGCGCCAATCACGTACAGCAAGGCCACACCCACGGCGGTAGCCACGATCGTGGCGTTGCGCAGGAAGGCGAAGTCGCCCGTGCCCCAATGGATGCCGTCGGTGCCAAAGGCCAAGGCGTTCAGGGGCTGGAACAGGAGCGCCAGCCACCATGCGGATCCGAAGGCGACCACCGCGGATTCCGGAACGAGAAGGCGCGCAATCAGATCTTCTCCGAACCACATCACCAGCATCAGAATTACGCCGAATCCGAAACAGAATTCCAGGATGGTGCGGGCAACGCGCCTGGCTGTAGCCAGGCGTTCGTTGCCCGCAAAAAAAGCCACCAGACTCTGCCCGGCAATGGCAAAGGAATCCAGAAACAGCGCCGTGAACATCCAGAACTGCCGAATGGCCTGATGCGCGGCGCCTGCTTCGGCGCCCAGACGGGTGGCCTCGCGCGTGCCGACCAGCAAAAACAGCGTCAAGGCGCCGGTTCGCAAAAACAGGTCCCAGCCCACCCTGAAAAGGCGGGCGGCGCGGTCCCGGTCCCACACGATCCGCGCACCCAGCACCCGCCGAACGACCAGCCATGTTGCGACTGCCCCAACCCATTGAGAAATGGCCGTTGCCGCGGCAGCTCCCTCGATCCCGAACGCTGGAATCGGCCCCGTGCCGAAAATGAGCACGGCATCCAAGAGGATATTCAGAAGGTTGACGCCAACCGCTATCCACAGCGGAATCTGCATCCGCTGCACGCCGCGCAGTGCCCCGAAGCCCGCAATCGTGACCAAAATGGCAGGCGACCCCCAGAGGCGAACTGAGATATAGCTATCGGCAGCGGTCTGGATAGCATCCGCCGCCCCCAGTAATCCACTGACCTGGGAAATGAGGGGCCAAAGCAGCAGAGCCGAGCCTACGCCGAGGGCAAGCGAGAGCATCATTGAGAGCCCCGCTATGGCGCCTCCTAGGTGGGATTCGCCGCGGCCATCGGCCCGTGCCACATCGGTCTGCGTAGCAACCCCCAGGAAATTGAACATCCAGAAGACCGATGAAAGTGCCATCGTGCCTACGCCAAGCGCCGCCAGTTCGACAGCGCCCAGCCGTGCCACGAACGCCGTGTCGACCAGTCCCGTAATAGGTTCAGCCACCAGGGAGAAAAGCACCGGGATGGACAGCCGGAAGAGAGTTCGGCGGGGGGTCGATTCGAAAGGGTGCTGGGACAAGACGGGGCCCTGGATTGTTGAGCGCGCAAGTTCGCCCATCCATGCCCGTCAGCAAAGGGCTATGACTTGAAAAGGCAAAGGACATTGTCGATGTTTTCCCGGGAAGAATCCCGGAAAAAGACGTCTTAGTCATCCCGCCGCTGCCCATGCGTCCACCTTTCGCCCTTTTTTTCCTGGTAAGCGCCCTTTTTGCCAGTTTGATGCTGCTTCCCGACGTAACGGCTGCATCGGATCTGAGTCGGGCCACCCTCTCCGGACAGGTTTTCGACGACCAAACGGAACAGACGCTCCCAGGCGCCAACGTCTACGTTATAGGAGCCACCATTGAAGGACAGCGTCTGGATACCGGTGTGGCTACCGGCTCTGATGGGCGTTTCGAAGTTTCATTGCCGGCGGGCACCTACCGCATGGTGGTATCCTACATCGGCTACGAGTCCTGGTCGCAGGAGTCTATCGTGCTGGCCGATGGGAACCGGCAGTCATTCGACGTTCGTCTCGTGCCGACCGATCATCGTATCAACCCCATTACCGTTACGGCGTCGAGGCAGCCCGAAAAGCTACTAGACGCACCGGCGGCCGTTAGTGTCCTCGAACCCAAAGAGCTCCGCTCGCGCACAGGCCTGACGGCCGCCACGCATCTGGCCTCCGTTCCGGCAGTCGACATTGTGACCACCGGTCTTGCCTCCTCCCGTATTGTGGTCCGGGGGTTCAACGACAACCTGGCCAGCTCGTTGCTGACGTTGGTCGA
>JAAZVD010000263.1 GCA_018623785.1 Bacteroidota bacterium
AAATCCCTCATAGAAACCACCGGCTTCCAGCAAGTTACTCCGATGGGTAGGACGCATCCCTCATCGGGCCGTCTCCCAAAAACCATCGGGATCTGGAAGGGTCTTCCAGGAGCGTTTTCAGGTCTGCTTCCTTTCCATCAATGCGAATGGATCGGGTGACCAGCCGGATTCCATGGCTGTAATCCACCCATCGATCGGTGTGACCGGTGTACAATGGCTGAATGGGCTGGCCGCTTTTGCGATGCCAACCGTAAATGGCCACACGACCCGAAAGGTCATTAAGACGCCCTGTCAACACGACATCCTTTTTGTGTCCCGCTTTCCACGCGCTTTGCGGCACGCCCAACGAATCACGCTGCAATCTGAGCATGGCATCGTGCTGGGCAAAAACCGGCACCGTAGTCATAGCGGCAGAAGGCGGAATGGGCAGTGGCGCAAGACGCCACTCGGATTGTATCCAGATCTCATCGACAAGTATGGTAGTGGGGAGCATCATACCGGTAGCATCCGCAATTTGCTGAGCAGCCTGCGGGGACATGGGTACTAATACGTAATCCTTGTCTGATCCAACAGCAAGGTAATCGGGCAGTACTCCGATCTCCACGGGAACCCACTCCCCATCGACTACCCTCTCCAAAGAGAGCGTCCTGGTCTCGCGTAACCAGGAAGGGACGTTGCCTGACAGTATCTCACGAACAATCTGCTCATCACGGGTCTCGAGGGAAAGGCCTCGCCAATCATAGAACAAATCTGATCCGGACGAAGCATTGGCCGGCCTTTGGGGCAGCTCCCAGCCACCCGTCAATGGCTCCACGGCTGAATCACACGCAGGTGCAGCCAACACCAGCAGCAAAACCATCCAGATTGCTCGATCAAACAGCGTTCCGACTGGCATTGATGTTCCCATACATGGTGCGGGTTACAAGTTTCTCCAACGACGACCGATTGTACGCTGCACTTTCGGCGCGATTCAGGCACTGCAAGGCATACTGCTGAATGACTAGTAACGGCAAGACGATACGCTCACGGATGGACAATGACATTCGGGATACCGCCTCCTCTTCCATGAGGTCCTCGTAGCCCGAGATGGCAATGAGGTAGGACCGGGTACGATCATACTCTTCCTTTATCGTAGTCCAGAAAGCGCCAAATTCCGGATCATCCCTCATATACGTTGTCAGCGCAAAATTGCACTTGGAAAGGGACATCATGCTGTTGAGCATCAAGGTCTTGAAGAAAGGCACCTCCCTGAACAAGCGACCTGCCTCGTCCAGACGCCCTTCCTCATCAAGGCGCTTCAAAGCAGACCCCAAGCCATAATAGCCGGGAACGTTTTGTTTGAGCTGACTCCACGCGCCTACAAATGGAATGGCACGCAGATCTTCGAGATCCAGCTGATCAGAGGACCCCCTGGATACGGGCCTGCTTCCCACGTTGACCCTGGAGTAGAACCGAAGCGTGCTCATTTTTTCCAGGTAAGGCACGAATAGGGGATCATTTTTCAGAGCTACATAAGCTTCGTAGGCATGAGTAGACATCGCTTCCAGAACCTCTTGATCCTTGGAGGAAATGGTTTGCCCAGCCACCTCGGGGCGAATGATGCCGTGCGCCCCCCCACCGATACCGGCCTGTATCAGTTCCGCCACATTACGCGTGAACAAGGCACTGGTCCCGTAAAGACTCGTGATGACCTGGCCCTGAATGGTCAACTCCAGTGCATGACTATCTATATCCGGTCCCTGAGAGGCATAAAACCGGTTGGTCCGTCCACCTCCCCTTGCGGGCGGTCCACCCCGGCCGTCGAAGAAAACAGCCTCAACACCTGCTTCCCGGGAAGCTTTGGTCAACGCAACCTTTGTCTCATGGATGGACCAGTTGGCCTTCAGATACCCTCCATCTTTCGTACCGTCAGAAAAACCCAGCATTAAAACCTGCCTGTCACCCCGTCTTTGTAAGTGTGCCCGATAGACCGGCTCTTCAAAGAGGATGCGCATGATAGCTGCTGCCTGATCCATCCCCTCCACACTCTCGAACAGTGGTACGATGTCAAGGCTGGGTTCCTCTGTATCTTGGGACCATCTGGCCAAGGCAAAAACAAACAGTACCGACCATATGTCCTCTGCATTGCTGATGATGTAGCGGTTACAACTACGCTCGCCGTTGCGTTGCTGGATAGCCACCATCTCCTTCAGGGTAGCGATGACATCGGCCACAACCGGATCGATATTGCCGACATCCAGCAACCCGACATCCATTGACTCCGTGAGCAGGATGCGCCGAAGCTCCGATGGGGGTAGTTCCGAGATGGATGATCTGATCCAACCGTTTGCTTTCAGAAGGGCTTGTACCGCCTCCGAGTGGATGCGGTGGTGCTGCCGGATGTCCATGGTGGCAAAGTGGGCTCCAAAAAGGCGCACTTTATCCATCAGCAGTGCCACATCGTCCAAATACAGACCATTGAACTCTTCCTGAACACGGTGGCAGATGTCCTCAAGGCCTCGCAGCAAGGCATCCGGATCGAAGGGATGATCCTTTTGAAAGAGTGCGCGGTAGACCTCGTCCCTGAGGGCGGAAATGTGCTCCGTCACTCCCTTGAACGTGAGTTTGGCATCGAGACGCTTCAAGTCATGGTGGTAGCATTTGATGATGGCTATGCGCAGTTCTTCCGCCACTTTGCGGGTTACTTCTGCAGTTACAAAGGGATTACCATCACGATCGCCACCCGGCCAAAACCCCAACTCAATCAGCCGATCGTTGGCAAAGTTGGGGATGTTTACAGCCGCTTTGATATCACGATAAAGCCGAGCAGCTGCCTCATAGTGATGCTCGCGCATCAGGTGGATGATGTTATGCGCCTCCTCCAGCGGTGTGGGTCTCTTTGACGACAATAGCGAAGTCATACCCAACTGCTGGAGCGTCTCCGTCACGCGTCGCCGGTCTCCTCTGCGAATGAATCGGCGCAGTTGACTGATGATTCGAAGAACTTGGGGAGGATAGAATTGGGTAGGATGCGCTGTAAACACCAGCCGCGCGTTGAATCGGGATAACGCTTCCTTGAAGGCCCCGGCATCGTCGTCCCGAATCAGATTCAACAGAGGACGGCTACCCCATGCCTCTTCTCCGTTGACAGATATCTCTTCGATGGAATCAAAAAGAACGACC
>JAAZVD010000264.1 GCA_018623785.1 Bacteroidota bacterium
AGGATGTAGACTCCGCTACGAGCCCGGAGGAGGGACATGCAACGGCTGAGAAAGTGTCGGAGGTCAGCACTCCAGAAGCTCCAGACACAGATACGGTCGAGATCGAGGAAACAGCAATTGTTGAGGAAGGCCCGGAGGGCATCGACACCGCTGAGACAGCAGATGAGGAGCACGACGCTGTGTCTGCGGATGACGGCGCCACCAAAGTGGACGGGACGCTATTGGCAGCGGACCGTTATAAGCTGACCGGAACCAAGGTGCTGGGCAAAATCGATCTTGGTACCGTGGAGGACGCGGAACCGGGCTCAACCCGACGACGCAAGCGTAAACGGAAGCGTATCCCTGGGACACCAACAACCGAGGATACCCCAACCACTGCCGGAAAGCGTACGAAAAAGCGCAAAAAAGGGCCGGATGTAGATGAGAGGGATGTTGAGGCTACGCTTCAGGAAACGCTTCGTGAGCTGGAGGCCGGCGCCTCCCGAGTCCGTCAGAAGCGTCGTCGTCAGCGACGAGATACCAGGGCTGCCGAGCGCGAGCGCATGGAAGAGCAGCGGGAAGAGCAGTCCAGTACCTTGCGGGTTACTGAGTTCATCTCGACCGGCGAACTGGCCAACCTCATGGATGTGCCGGTCACAGAGGTTATCTCTACGCTGTTTGCAGCGGGTATGATGGTCTCGATCAACCAGCGGTTGGATGCTGACACCATTACGATCGTGGCCGATGAATTCGGTTACGATATCGAGTTCATCTCTGACTTCACGGAGACGGATATCGAGATAGCTGAGGATGCGGAAGAGGATCTGTCGCCGCGAGCGCCTGTAGTCACCGTGATGGGCCACGTTGATCACGGAAAAACATCGCTTCTCGATTTCATCCGTAGCGAAGACGTTGTAGCTGGGGAAGCGGGGGGCATAACGCAGCATATCGGGGCCTATCAGGTTACACTGAAGGATGGCAAAATCATCACCTTCCTCGACACGCCAGGTCACGAAGCATTTACTGCCATGCGTGCTCGCGGTGCGCAGGTGACGGACGTGGTTGTTCTGGTCGTGGCCGCAGACGATGCTGTCATGCCGCAGACGATAGAGGCCATCAATCACGCCCAGGCTGCCGGTGTGCCCATGGTTGTCGCCATCAACAAAATGGACCGTCCTGAAGCGAATCCGGATCGGGTTATGCAGCAATTGGCCGACCAGAATGTATTGGTCGAGCAGTGGGGTGGTAAGATCCAATGTGAACAGGTCTCAGCAAAGACGGGGCAGAATGTCGCTGAATTG
This sequence comes from Bacteroidota bacterium, assembly GCA_018623785.1. GTDB lineage: Bacteria > Bacteroidota > Rhodothermia > Rhodothermales > UBA10348 > JAAZVD01. The sequence continues at coordinate 1,281 of JAAZVD010000264.1, forward strand.
CTCGACAAAGTACTGTTGGAAGCAGAGCTCCTGGATCTCAGGGCAAATCCGGAGCGCAACGCTGTTGGCTCCGTCATCGAATCCAGACTGGAAAAAGGCCGGGGTAATGTTGCCACGGTTCTCGTTCAGAAGGGTACCTTGAGGGTTGGTGATGCCTTCCTCGTCGGGGTTTGGTCTGGACGCGTACGAGCAATGTTTGATGAGAGGGACCGACGTGTAGATGAGGTAGGTCCTTCACAACCGGCACTCGTAATCGGTTTGGATGGTTCGCCTGACGTTGGGGATCAATTCATTGTCCTCGATTCCGAAAAAGAAGCGAAGGATCTGGCCCAGCGTCGTCAACAGATTCAGCGGGAGCAGTCGCTGCGCCAGCGCAAACACATTACCCTGGACGAAATCGGCAGACGGTTGGCGCTTGGGGACTTCCAGGAATTGAACCTGATCGTCAAAGGCGATGTTGCTGGTTCGGTTGAAGCCCTTTCGGATTCGCTCATGAAGCTGGGCACGGAAGAAGTGGTGGTCAACATCATTCACAAGGGTATCGGAGCCATCAACGAAAGCGATGTTGTTCTGGCCTCTGCCTCCGATGCTATCATCGTAGGATTCCAAGTCCGTCCCGTGTTGGGCGCCCGGAAACTAGCAGAGCAGGAAGAGATCGACATTCGTCTGTATTCCGTCATTTATCATGCCATCGAAGAGGTCAAGGATGCCCTCGAAGGCTTGTTGTCGCCAGAACGCAGCGAGAAAATCGTTGGTGTAGCCGAGGTTCGTGAGACATTTAAGGTGCCTAAACTGGGCATGATTGCCGGTTGCTCCGTGCAAGAGGGTCGTATCAACCGCAACGATAAGGTCCATCTTATCCGGGACGGTGTGGTTATATACGACGGTACCCTGGCCTCTCTGAAACGCTTCAAGGATGATGTTCGCGAAGTCCAGAACGGCTATGAGTGTGGTATTGGCATCGAGAACTTCAATGACCTGAAGGTTGGCGATCAGATTGAGTCGTACGAGATTGTGGAGACCAAGCGCAAGCTTGATGACTAGCCCCCGAGTGGATTACAGGAGGAGATCAACGTGAGCATTCGTACTCAGCGTGTAGCACGGCTCTTTCAGCGTGAGATAGCTGTCATTCTCGGGTCGGAGTTTTCGGACCAACTGCATCCGATGGTCACAGTGACCAACGTTCGGGTCACGGCCGATTTGTCGATAGCATACGTCTACGTCTCCGTAATGGGCGATTCAGCATCTCAGAAGAAGGCGCTCGTATCCAAGTTGTCAGATCTGACCCCGCGCATACGCAAGTCGTTGGGGCAGGCCATACGTCATCAGGTCAAGAGTATCCCGGAACTGCGCTTTTTTCTTGACGAATCACTGGAGCATGCATCCCGTATGGATGCGTTGTTTGGTAAGATCAAAGAGGAACGTTCTCAGCGCACCGCGGAAGGGGCTGATAACGGGCCCGTGGAAGTGGACGGTTGAATGGCGTTGCCCCCGGACCCTTCTACTGTACCGGTTGCTGTCAAGGACAGCTTCCCGATCTCGTGGGATCCGCTCATTCTGCCCGTCGATAAGCCTAGTGGCTGGTCCTCTTTCGATGTTATCCGAAAGCTCAGGAAGGTGTCGCCCGTAAGAAAAATGGGGCATGCCGGTACTCTGGATCCCATGGCCACTGGCCTCCTGATTGTCCTTTCAGGAAAGGCAACGCGCCTGATGAATTACTTTTTGGGGCAGGACAAGGAGTACGAGGGTACCATTCGACTCGGGCAAACGACAGAATCCTGGGATGCGGAAACACCTGTAATTGACAAAAGAAATGCATCATCGGTGACGGACGCCAT
>JAAZVD010000265.1 GCA_018623785.1 Bacteroidota bacterium
GGTCAAACTCGAACTCTACGAACTCGCCCGGGGTCAGCGGCGTGCTTTCGGTCATGGACCCTGCATTCTGGGGGTCAAACCAGCCGCGGGTGATGATGCCGCCACGCGCCCGTCGACCCTCTGTCCACGGCAGGGAAACCAGCCAGACCGAGAAGTTGACAGCCGGTTTGTTGGCTGCCAGCCGGACCTTCATCGTGGCGGTTCCAGATATATGCACGTCCTGAGTCAGTTCTGGCGTGACGTAGAGCAGGCGATGGTTCGTGTATTCGGCCGTGGCCAGGGACCGCCCATCGAAGGATACGTTGTCGACGATGGTTTCCACGCCCTGACCCGAGGAGGGCTCCAGGGACAGCTCGGCGGTGTACTGCCCGCCGCTGGTCGGGAAGAGGCGAACGCCTTCCGACTCCGGATTTGGATAGTCGGCATACGGAGTGGGCTCCAGACGCTCATCACCCTCGCGGACGATCCATGCTTTCGGATCATTCTCGACGCCGTTTTCGACGTCATACAGGTAACGGGTAAACCACTTGTTCATCATGTCGAGCGGTGGAGGCCCACCATGGCCACCCTGATGGTAATACATCTGGACGGGGACCTGACCTTTGAGCGCTTCCACGATGCGCACGCTGTGTTCGGGCATCACATTCCAATCGTTGAAAGCGTGGGCCATGAGCGTAGCTGCCTTCACATTGTCGATGACATTCAGGTAGTCGCGTCCCGCCCAGAATTCGTTGTAATCACCTGTGACGCGATCCCTGCCCTGTACGTATTCACCATCCCGTATGGTGGTGTTGCAGTAGTCCCGACGATCGCTTTCCTGGCTATGGATGAAGTCGAAGAGTACGTCGATGTCTTCGCCCAGATAGCCTCCGGGATGACGGATGAGCCCGTTGGAGCGGTAGTAGTGCCAATAGGACGTGTTCGGGGCTACCGGAATGATGGCCTTCAGGCCGTCTACGCCTGTTGTTGCGGCGGCCAGGGGAAGCGTGCCGTTGTAGGACGTTCCCGTCATGCCCACACTGCCCGTGGACCAATCTGCCTTCACTTCCTGGCCGCCGACCGGGGCCGTATAGCCTTTTGCCCGCCCATTTAGCCAGTCAATGACGGCCTTCGGAGCAAGGGATTCGTTGATGCCGCCCACGGTCGGACACCCTTGGGAAAGCCCCGTTCCAGGAGATTCGGAATGTACCACCGCAAATCCGCGAGGCAGCCAGTCGGCAACGTATCCATTGGAGATTCCCGGTTGCGTCCTGGGTTTGAATCCCTCGAATTTCTCCTTGGCAGGGGGCTCTTCGCCTACCTCGTGTCGAACATCCCAGAAAAGATCGGCCAGACCGGCGGTACCTGCGTAGTATGGACTGGATCCATAGATGACAGGCACCTTGAGTCCTTCCGTTTGGGTCTGAGCCTGCCGCACAACGGCCACATGTACCCGATCCAGGGAGCCATTGCCGTTCGAATCGAATTCTGTCTCGACCCATAGCTCTTCCCGAATCCACTCGGATTCATTGTTGAAGGCTTCCACCACCTGAGCCATCCCGTTTTCGAAAACAGGGCCGCTCTGGGCCAAGGCGGGTTGTAGAAGGAAGGTGAAAGCGAGCAGGAAGAGAAGGCGTCTCATGTCAGAATTCGGTTGGGAGTGCAGAAACGAATGGGAATGCTACGGCGCGTGTCATTTCGATGCTGCCGGGGCAATCCTCACAATGGCAGCCGAGTCCCTTGTGCCGTCGATGCCGATGTAAATGGCTCCATCCGGACCTTGCCGGATATCCCGTACCCGACCGTTCCCGGAAAAGATCGTCTCCTCCGATACGACCTCCGTTCCATCCATAGTCAGGCGCGCAATCTGCTGACCGCCCAATCCGCCGACCAGCAGGTTGCCCGTCCAGGCCTCAATGAGCCCTCCCGTGTAGAGCACCATACCGGAGGTGGCAATGGACGGGACCCAGTAATGCACGGGTTGCTCCATCCCGTCCTGATGCGTGCCATCGTGAAGCGTTTTGCCGCCGTAATTCACGCCGTAGCCGATAACCGGCCAGCCATAGTTGAGGCTGGGTTTGACCAGGTTGAGTTCATCGCCGCCCTGTGGACCGTGCTCATTGATCCAGAGTCGTCCTGATGCCGAATCATGGACCATGCCCTGAGGATTACGGTGCCCATAGCTCCAGATCGAGGGTTCGATACCGTCTTGGCCTACGAATGGATTATCGGACGGAATGCTGCCATCGTCATGGAGACGGTTCACGGTACCGTGATGATTACCACGATCCTGCGCGGGGTGGTTGGCCTGGTCCTCGTTCGGGTTGGCCTGTCGGTCACCGACCGTCACGAACAGGTAGCCGTCGTTGTCAAAGACCAGGCGGGATCCATAGTGTCCTCGGCCCTTGGAATCGGCAATGAAAATGTCTTCGACATCAACGAGCGCCATGTCCTGCAACCGGCCCCGTGCTACGGCCGTTGTAGAATTGTCATTCATGGGTTTGGCATAGGACAGATACACCCACTGATTGGATTCGAAGTCCGGGTGCAGCGCTACATCCAGGAGGCCTCCCTGTCCGCGGGCAAACACATCAGGTATTCCGCCGATGGGTTCATTGAGCAGCGTGCCGTTGCGGATAAGCCGCAGACGCCCCGGACGCTCGGTGGCCAGGATATCCCCGTCGGGTAGAAAGGAGAATCCCCAAAGGGCCTCCAGGCCTTCGGTAACGACCGTCACGTCCAGCTCAACCAGATCGGTATCCAGGGCGGAAGGTTGTGCATGCACGGAAAGAGTGGTGCAGGCAATGATCAGCGTAATCGACAGGTAGCGAAGCATGGTTGAAGACACCTGATTGATCAAGGGTTGGGTAACAGTGAAGCAGCTTTTGGACGTTGATACAGGTGGCGAGGTCTGATGTATCACCTGATATGGCCGCATCGGATTACGTCGTCAGCGATTTTCTACTTCGGTCAGGAAGGACGAAACGAGGTCGGCTACCATGTCCGGTCGCTCGGCCGGAGCACCGTGTCCGGCTCCCGGAATCACTGCCACCCGGGCATCCCCTATGGCCTCGGCAAAAACCTCCATCGTCTCGGGACGGGCCTCGTCAAATTCTCCGGAGATGATAAGGAC
>JAAZVD010000266.1 GCA_018623785.1 Bacteroidota bacterium
AACGCTCCTGAATAGCCATGGCCTGTGACGTGAGACGCCAGCCGCTCGTGGGTCCGATGCCCTGAACCGCCGGCACATCTTTGTAGGCGTAATACTCGATGAGAACCTGTGCTGCGCCGAATTCAGCCGCCAGATCCGCCGGGCGGATGTAGAGATCTGTGCTGCGGTCATAATCCCCGGCCGCAATGGATACGAGGTAGGTAGCTATGGGATGCCGGTGCAGCCAATCAAACGTCACGGTGCCATCGCCCGCGGAATACTCGCTGAGCAACACGCCGTTGGACGCTGCCGTCATTCCCTCGGGGACCGTCACGGTCACACGTACCGAATCGGCTTTGTCGATCGGATGGTCTTCCGTAGGCCACCACTCAGACGATCCGTACGGCTCGGATAGCGTCCAGATATACGGATCGCCACCGCTTCGGCGGCCGGATTGGTAGCCTCCACGAGATCCCTCCCATGCCGGATTGCCTCGGTAGGCAACATCGAAGGAGATCCGATCGCCTACACTTACAGGGCGGTTTGGAACAATGAGAAGCTTGTCGGGCACCGGCGCCGATCCCCGCATAAAGGCCACGGCCTGCCCATCGTGGTCTACCACAGATATGACGTCCAAGGAAGAGGCCAGATCCAGGTCCAGGGTGTCGAGAGCGGAGAGCGCTTGGCCAGAGATACGCACCTGCCCGATAAGCTCCGGATCCCGATCCGGATCCAGGGTCAGATTCAGGTGATAGTAGTGGACATCAAAGGCATCCTGGCGCCCCCTTGCGCTCGACGTTCCGACCAATGCCGGCATGGCGGACGGTAGCCGCGGGGGGTGAGGCACGGTGCTCAGGGCACGGGCATCAAATCTCTCGGGAACGTCGAGCGCCCGGAATAGACGCTCTGAGGAGACGGGCACCGCCACCCCTGCCTCGAGCGCCGTCTGCTGTGCATGTACGGCCACGGGGGGCAGGGGCAGAAGAAGCAGGATCAATATGGTCAGCCCACGACTATAGAGACAGCCGTGACGAATACCCCTGAGACGATGTAAGGCTGGATGCGGCATACCGAGCGGCATACGTAGCGCTGCTGATCCTGTTTGGCACTCCGCGCGTGTGCTGCGGTTCCGAAAGGTCGTTGCCCTGCTACAAAGGCTCATGGGTAGATCCCGGACCAGATGCCAGACACTCCCGGTTACAGACCATCCGGCTCAATCTCTCCCATCCGCAGGAATGATCTCCGAAAACTCGGTCGTGCCGTCGCGCAGCATCCGGCGGACGTAGGGGTGGCATAATCGGCAGTTGACCCCGAATTCGCGAACGGCCTGGAGTTCTTCGATGGTACCCGCACCGTGGGCTTGGGCCTCACGCTTCAGATCAGCGAAGGCAACCCGGCTGCAAATACAGCGATTGATGCAAATTCCTGCGTATCGGCGCACGGTTGGCAACTCTATTGTAGGGTGATCGAAGAGATGGCAATACCGGCTACAAAGGCGTCAATCTCATTACCCTCACCATTCAAGACCGTTACGGTCCCTGCGGCGGCATAGTCGGGAAAAGGACCCGCGCTCGATTGCGGAAAGCGCCCCACGTAGAGGGCATCGCGCCCGGCGTCATAGGCTATGCCCGAAAGACCCAGCAACGTTGGATGTCCGGACAGATCATGGACCCTCGTCACACGGCGACCCTCTACATCAATGACGACAATCTGTTCAGACGTCGACAATGTCACGAATAGCTCCTGCGTTGCTGCCGAGAAGTAGGCCGTTTCCGTGCCATTGGTGGATCCAGCCTGGTCCGGAAGTACAATTGTCTGCTCATTCTGAAACTGCTCATCCAGGAATACCACCCGGCCAGGCGTCTGCTCGATCACAGCCGTGAAGTCTGCATTGTACACGGTCTTTCCCGAGCATACCACGACGAGGACAGAAGCTGCGTAGAGATCCCTTGGCCCCTCGCATCCTACCTCTACGGAGACGGTCTCTTGGCTGCTGGGCACCACGACACTCAGGGTCGTGCCACTTCCCAGGCTTCCGTTGTTGGCCACCACCATGTGATCTGCCCACTGAACGACGCCTTCAGGCACGGATCCCACGGGAGTGACCGACTGAACCTCTCCCCCCGCCCCGAGCGCCACCAGATGCCCCGGCTGCCCGAAGGTCGAGGTCGTCACCCACAGCACGCCGTCCACCGAGAAGGCATCACGTGGATTGTCGATTCCCGTGTACTGAGCCGTCAGCGTGCCGTCAACAGGATCCAGCACGTCGATACGCCCCTCTTCGAACGTGTTGATGAGCGTCACGAGACCCCCCTCCGTAGCGAGAACACCTTGCACGAAGCCGGCGCGGGTCGCGGACTGTGTCACGGTGCCTGATTCCGGGTCGTAAAGCGTCAGTGAGCCGTTCTGATCCGAGAAATTACCCCCATTGGCCACGATGATGGCTTCGGCCAAAGCGGTATCTGCATCATCGTTGCCGACGGTGTCACAGCCCCCCAACAGCGTGATGGACATCACGGCGAAAAGAAAAAGCGGAAGGCGAGGCAAAGGAGTCATGGATTCAAGGGGTGGATCGTGTGAGGGACGAGGGTAATGAGTAGGAGTGAGGTTGCGATGTGTATGAGTCAGGGTAGCAAAGCAGGCTGACGACAGAGGAGCGGCTGGGGTCTTACGGACCAAGCACAACCTCCAGTCGCCATGACGTGCCGGGCATGGGCATCCAGGGAGCAGATTCGTAGGCTTCGTTGAACAGATTCGAGGCTGTCAGCCGGATATCCAGCCCAAAGCGATCCTCAGCGGCGTGCCATACCATACCGGCATCGACTACCCGGTAGGCCGGCATCCACAGGGAGCCATCGGTTGCCGTGTAGCGGCGCGCGGTGTGACGCCATGTCCCGAAAAAGCCCACAGACTCGTTTTGCCATTCGAGCGTCCCATGGACGGAATATGGTGCTACATACCGGAGCTGATGACCGTACGAGGCTGCCGAAGGGTTAGAGCGATCCCGTTGCGTCCGCCGGGTTCCAGAGATCGTCACGTTGGCTGACGAAAAAGGCGACCAATGCACGTAGGCCTCGAGACCGCGGCCTACAACCAGGGCAACATTGTCCGGTATCCAGATTTGG
>JAAZVD010000267.1 GCA_018623785.1 Bacteroidota bacterium
GTTCTGACTGTCATCATCGAAAACACCATCGGTGCTCTCAACCGGGTTGCCAACCTGTTTTCCCAACGAGGCTTCAACCTCGAGAGTGTGACCGTGGGGGAAGGACTGAAGCCCGGACAGGCGCGTCTGACACTCGTGACGACAGGCAATGACCGGATCATCGCTCAGGTCCTGAAACAGCTCAACAGCCTGATCGACACGATTGAAGTCGAGGACGTCACCCACGAAGACCACGTGGAGCGTGAGTTATGCCTGGTCAAGGTCCGCTGTGCTCCAGAGGAGCGGGGCGTCCTTCTGGCCATGGTAGACGTATTCAGAGCCAATGTGGTCAACATTACCCCGGATAGTCTCACGTTTGAGGTAACGGGACCGACGGCAAAAATCAACGCATTCATCGGCGTCATGAAGGACTACGATGTCCGTGAAGTAGCCCGAAGTGGACGCGTAGCCATGCGGCGGCGCTTGGCTTTCGAGCATTGACCGGTGCCGGGGTAAAGCTACCCCAGATCCAAGAGACCTCACATTCACCTATTCCAGCAGGACACTCCAGAATCATGAATATGCACTACGACGCCGATCTCGGCATCATCAAGAACCGCCGTGTAGCCGTTATCGGATTTGGCAGCCAGGGCCATGCCCATGCCCTTAACCTGCACGAGAGCGGTATTGACGTGTGTGTAGGGCTGCGCGATGGGTCACCATCGAGAAGTGAGGTTGAAGCGCACGGCGTGCCGGTACAGTCAGTTTCCGATGCTGCAGCCTGGGCAGACGTGGTCATGATTCTCATTCCGGATCAGCACCAGAAAGCGGTCTACGAAGCCGAAATCAAGCAGCACATGACACCGGGAAAGGCCCTCGGATTCGGACATGGATTCAATGTCCACTACGGCCAGATTACACCACCTGAGGGCGTTGACGTGTTCATGGTGGCTCCGAAGTCTCCGGGGCACCTGGTGCGTCGGACGTACACGGAAGGGCGCGGCGTCCCGTGCCTCGTGGCCGTGGCGCAGGATGCCTCGGGAGGCGCCATGGATCTAGCCTTGAGTTGGGCCAAAGGTATTGGCGGCACCCGGGCCGGTGTCATTGAAACCAACTTCAAGGACGAGACGGAAACCGATCTTTTTGGTGAACAGGCCGTGCTTTGTGGCGGTAGCGAGGCTCTCATAAAGGCTGGATTTGAAACGCTGGTCGAAGCCGGTTACTCCGAGGAGCTGGCCTACTTCGAGTGTCTCCATGAGCTGAAGCTGATTGTGGACCTGTACTATGAGGGAGGCCTCGAGGCCATGAACAAGTCCGTTTCAGACACGGCGGAGTATGGTGGATACTCCCGAGGTTCGCGGGTCATTACCGATGCCGTCAAGGGCGAGATGAAAACCATCCTCTCCGAGATCCAGAGCGGACAGTTCGCCAAAGAATGGATTGATGAGTGTGATAATGGCTGGCCAAACATGTCCAAGTTGCGAAATGCATCCGTAACGCATCCCATGGAAAAGGTCGGTAAGAAACTGCGTGGCATGATGTCATGGCTTCGTCGGGAGGAGCCAGCGCCTTCAGCCTGACATCCCTCTTTGCATCATCGCTTACTGCCTATCCAGTATGTCCAAATTGCTCCGCATTGTGCTTTTGCCCGGGGATGGAATTGGTCCTGAGGTGACCGAGGCTGCCCGTCGCCTGGCCGACCTGGCGGCCGAGAAGGCAGGGTTGTCGGTAGTCTGGGAGAGCCACCCGTTCGGGGGTGCCGCCATCGATTCGGCCGGCGAGCCGTTTCCTGATGAGACGCGCAACGCGTGTGTCGCGGCCGATGCGATCCTGCTAGGTGCGATTGGAGGCCCGTCGTGGGACGGTATAGAGCCCGAACGGCGACCGGAGAAGGGGCTACTGTCATTACGTCAGACGCTTGGTGCGTTCGCCAACCTTCGTCCTGTGCAGGTACCCGCGTCGCTGGCGCATCTTTCCGTTCTGCCTCAGGAAAACGTTGCCGGGACCGACCTTATAGTTGTGCGTGAATTGACCGGCGGGATCTATTTCGGGGAGCCCCGGCATTACGCTGCCGACGAAGCGTACGACACCATGCGCTACACGGCAGACGAGATTGACCGCATTGCGCATGTGGCCTTCAGGGCGGCACGGCAACGTGGGGGCAGGGTTACCTCCGTCGACAAGGCCAATGTCTTGGCCTCATCGCGGCTCTGGCGCGACCGGGTGACCCGGCTGCACCGAGCTGAATACGAAGATGTCGCCCTGGACCACTTGTATGTGGATAACGCTGCCATGCAGATTGTGCGGGATCCACGCGCCTTCGATGTGATTCTGACCGCCAATCTGTTTGGAGATATCCTGTCTGATCTGGCTTCGACCCTGGCTGGATCCCTCGGGGTGCTGCCATCGGCGTCGGTGGGGGGCATAACACCGCTTTTTGAGCCTGTCCATGGAAGCGCTCCCGATTTGACGGGCAGGAATGTAGCCAACCCGATAGCCGCCATGCTGAGTGCTGCCATGCTCTTTGAAACAGCAGGACATCCCGAACCGGCCACCTGCATCCGCCAGTCCGTGGATTCTGCCCTGTGCGCTGGATACATGACCGGAGATCTTACCCCCGTCGGCCTGTCCACGACTGCGTTTGTGGACAAGGTCTGTCAGGAAGTCGAGAATAGTACATCACAAACCGCCGCCTACTGAGTGATCATGTCCAACAATCGCGTCATCATATTCGATACCTCCTTGCGTGATGGGGAACAGGCTCCCGGAGCAGCCATGACTGTTCCGGAAAAGCTGCAACTGGCCCATCAGCTTGCCCGGTTGGGCGTGGATGTTATCGAGGCCGGTTTCCCGATCTCCTCTCCGGGACAATTCGAGGCAGTACGTCGAATTGTGGCGGAGGTGGAAGGCCCGACCATCTGCGCCCTGGCTCGTACCAAAACAGTCGATATCGGCGCTGCAGGGCGGGCCCTTGAGGGCGGCAGAAACACGCGAATCCATACGTTCATTGCTACGAGTGACATCCACTTGGAGAGCAAATTTGCGGATGCCCGCTACGGAGAGACGTTGGAGGAGAAACGTAATACGGTACTAGCCATGGCTGTCGATGCCGTA
>JAAZVD010000032.1 GCA_018623785.1 Bacteroidota bacterium
CATAGATGACGATCTCAAAACCGGGCGGGTAAAGGGCGACATCATAGTTCGATTCCCACCCGAACCCAACGGCTATCCGCATATCGGACACGCCAAGGCCATCGTCCTCAACTTTTCATTGGCCAAGGAATACGGCGGCCGTTGCCACCTGCGGTTCGACGATACGAATCCCGAAACCGAGGACATGGAATACGTCCGGGCCATGAAGCGGGATATCAGCTGGCTCGGTTACGAGTGGGGGGACCACGAATTTTATGCCTCGGACTACTTCGAGCAGCTTTACGATCTGGCCGAACGACTGATTGAGAAGGGACTTGCCTACGTGGACAGCCAGACAGGCGAAGAAATTCGTACCAACCGAGGTACCGTAACGGAGGCGGGCAACGCAAGCCCCTATCGGAATCGTTCGGTGGAAGAAAACCTGGACCTCTTCCGTCGCATGCGCGCCGGCGTCTTCGACGACGGCGCGCACGTACTGCGGGCCAAGATCGACATGGCCTCGCCCAACATGCTCTTGCGCGACCCGGTCATTTACCGCATCAAGAAAGCATCGCATTACCGCCGCGGAGACGAGTGGCCCATCTATCCGCTCTACGACTTTGCGCATCCACTCTCGGATGCCATTGAGGGTATTACCCACTCGCTGTGCACGCTGGAATTCGATGTGCACCGGCCACTGTATGACTGGCTGGTGGAGCACCTCTTCGAGGAGCCTCGCCCTCATCAGTACGAATCGGCCCGACTGAATCTGGACTACACGGTCATGAGCAAGCGTAAACTGCTGCAGCTCGTGAAAGAGGGGCATGTATCGGGATGGGATGATCCCCGCATGCCGACCTTGTCCGGTATGCGGCGTCGAGGATACACAGCAGCGGCTATTCGTCGTTTCTGCGAACTGATCGGAGTAGCCAAGGCCGACAACCGGGTAGACGTAGCGCTGCTTGAATACGCGGTACGCGACGATCTCAACGACAAGGCGCGCCGGGTGATGTGCGTCATCGACCCACTCAAAGTAGTGCTGACCAACTTCCCGGATGGGAAGAGCGAGATGCTCTCGGCCGATTATTGGCCGCACGATATCGGCCACGAGGGCTCGCGTCAGGTCCCCCTGACCCGGGAAGTGTATATCGAGCGCTCTGACTTCATGGAGGAACCGTCCAGGAAATTCCACCGGTTGAGTCCGGGTGCGGAAGTACGCTTGCGCCACGCCTACATCATCCGCTGTGACGACGTTGTCAAGGATGAACAGGGCAACGTAGTTGAGCTGCGGTGCTCCATCGACTTCAATACCCGCTCGGGCAGCGCCTCGTCGAAGAAAGTGAAAGGAACGGTCCACTGGGTGTCAGCCAATGAGGGTATCGAGACCACGGTCAGGTTGTACGATCGGTTGTTCGATGTACCCAACCCCGATGAGGTTGTAGAGGGAGAGACGTTCGTGGATCACCTCAATGCGGACAGTCTGCGCGAGGTAACAGCCTTCATCGAGCCCAGCACGGCTGAAGATGCACCGGAAACCTGGTATCAATTCGAGCGCCAGGGGTATTTCTACCTGGATCCGGTGGCATTCGAGAACGGCGAACGGGTCTGGAACCGAACGGTCACGCTGCGTGATTCCTGGGGAAAACAGCAGGAACAGGCCGCACCGGTCACGCCCAAAGCGGAAAAGAAGGCCGCTCCGGCGCCGTCCGTTGAACCGATAGACCCCATGGCCGATCTGGACGAGGAGGAAAGATCCATGGCCATCGAACTGCAGACGCTCTACGCGTTGAGTCCTGAAGATGCGGCCTTTTTGGCCACGCGGGACGATGAGCGGGTTTTCTTCAAGGAAGCTGCCGCATCGGTAGACCACCCGGTGGCCATAGCCAACTGGCTCATTCACGAGTTGCGTCCGCTGATTACGGACGATCAGATGGCATCTCCACCGGTCAAACCAGGACATTTCGCGCAGTTGGTAGCCCTGCACGCCAACGATACCCTGTCCTCGCGCATGGCGCGGGATGTGCTCGAAGAAATGATTGCTTCCGGGGATACTCCTGATGCTGTTGTCGAGCGCACGGGGATGAAGCAGATCTCCGATGAGGATGCGCTCTCGGGCATTGTGGATGAGATCCTCAAGGCCCATCCAGACCGCGTCGAAGCCTATAAAGGCGGCAAAAAAGGCCTGATCGGCTTTTTCATGGGACAGGTCATGCAAAAAACTGGCGGATCTGCCAACCCGCAGGTCGTGCGCACTCTTCTACAGAGCCAACTCGACTGAGCCTGTCTTCGCTCGACCCTAGTTGCCAGCAGACCACAGCCACACAATCGGGGCTTCCAGGTCGGTAATTTCGGGCGACGCTCCTGCCAGCGACACCAGATACGATGTATCCTGTGTCCGCATGATCATTGCATTGCCGTCCACCCAATACATGGATGTGACCTGCGCATCCGGCATGGGCAGGGACTGGGAAAACATGGACCCGGTACTCTTGACCTGCCAACCCCGTGAGCCATCGTCAGCGGTCTGGAGGTATACCACGTGCTGCCCATCGGGAGACATGGAAGCGTGTGTGGCAGCCGTCGACGCACTCGGAGGCATCAGGTAGGTTGATCTGCCATCGGCCACAGTATAGACGGAAATGGCACGCTGGGCCGCATCGTCCGGCGATCCAACATCAAAAAGCAGCTCGCTGCCGTCAGGACGCCACGACAGATTGCGGGGGGCATATTTGTCCCCGACAACCTTGACGGGATCCCCACCCGAGGAGGGCTCGATGTACAGCGTGGAGTCGGGCTCATAGGCACGCTCAGACCGGTTATAGACCAGTTCGCGCAAAATATAGGCCACCTGCCCGCCATCGGGCGAGACCGACACATGGTGCAACTTCCGCGCATCCACCGAACGGAGCGTACCACATCCATCAGCAGCGACCTCGTAGATGGTGTCCTCATTACGGACCAGTAGCGACCCGTTGGGCACCTCCGCTAGCACCACCTTCGATGCCGAGCACCCTACCGAGCGGACGTTGTCAGCCGCCAGATCCCAGGTGCCGATGCCGCCGGCTCCCATGGCATCTCCGGCCGGAACGTAGTACCCGAAATGGAAGCGGGCGCCGTCACGGCTCCATGCTCCTGAATACACCCGGTTTTCCGCTCCTTCGGACAGCACATTGATCGAGCCGTCATCGCCGGAAACGGCCAGGAGCGATCCACCTTTGGCAAACACGACTGCGGATCCATCCGGAGATCCAGAAACGTATCCGATCGCTCCGGTTGTACTGAAAGGCTGACCATCATTGGTGCCGTTCACGACAACCACGCTTCCCTGCTCTGCTACCACAGCCCGGTACCCATCCAGCGGAGATACGGGTTCCGCGGGCACAGGCACCTCCTCCACAACCATCGGCGCACCGGCGCATGCGGCCATCAGCAACGACATGAAAAGGACAGCGGACAGACTCCAAGGACGGCTCATACGGATGGAACTCGGGATTCGAACGGATATCAGGATGTAGCCCGACCCGTTCTTCGTACGTCACAAAGGTGTTGCCTCCGTCTACCCTCCCTGCTGCCTAATGTTCAGGAATGACCTTCATAGGATATCAGATCAGCACTTGCAGCCCCTCCTCTCCGATGTAGTGACGTGCCGCCCTCACTGTCGAAGACCCGCCCATCGCTCCAGGATACTGGAGGCATTACGAACGGAGCGGAAGTAGAAATCGGCCCGGAGCCGCTCGCGCTCGTTTTCATCCAGATTCCCGTTGGCGCCAAAGGCACGGGTACGGGCCGCGTAGGCCGCATACAAACTCATGGCGGCGGCTACCGAAATGTTGTAGCTCTGCACGAATCCCGGTGACGGCAGAATGCATGTCTGATCGGCCAGCTCCAGCATCGTCTCGGAACACCCCTTTGCCTCGTTTCCGAATACGAGGGCTGTTTTTCGGGTGAAATCCACCTCTTCCAAGGGTACGGCATGCTCCGTAAGAGCCGTCACAACAACGGTGTAGCCTGACGCCTTCAGATGATCCACGCACTCCGGCGTGGTATCCCACCTGTGCACGTCCAACCACTTCTGGGCTCCCTGCGTCGTGCGGGACGAGTGCTTGAAGGGCACATCGTTGCGAATGACATGGAATGGCTGGAATCCCAGGCCCTCAGCCGTTCGCATGACCGCACTCACGTTGCCCGTATTGATTACTCCTTCAACGACCGGAACCACGTCATACGTGCGACCAATGAGGATCTCATCGATACGCTGCCTGCGCTCTTCCGTAAGCTGGGGCCCAAGGGCACGAATGATGTCTGCCGGGGAGAGCCACCTGGGGCCGACCCTCCATCCGTCGAAACGGGATCCGCTGCTCATCATGAGCGCGTCCATTGCCTTTTCGGGATCTTCCATGTCCAAAACTGGCGCACAGAATCCCCGGAAGCAAGCAGACCCTGCAGGTTGGGAACCGGGGTGCTGCCCGCCGCTTGTAAGCTTTTTTGAATCCACCCATATCTTTTATCCATGCATCTCCGCGATAAGGTCGTAATCATTACCGGCGCCAGTGCCGGTCTTGGAGCCCAGTTTTCCAAGGATCTGGCAGCCGAAGGGGCACGCGTATTCGGACTGGCCCGCCGCACGGAACGGCTGAACGAACTGGCAGCCGACATCGGCCCGGCCTTCACCGGCATCACCTGCGACATCACCCAGGAAGAGAGGGTGCAAGACGCCATCCAACAGGTACTCGAAACAGCTGGACGCATCGATGTCCTGGTTAACAACGCCGGCCTGGGCAAATTCGGGCCCGCTGACGGCGTCTCCCTCGAGGAGTGGAATCTGCAGATGGACGTAAACCTCAAGGGCGTCTTCCTGTCGACGCGTGCCGTGTTGCCCGTCATGAAACAGCAAAATGCTGATACCGGCTTTGGCGGGCACATCGTCAATATTGCCTCCGTAGCCGGACTGATGGGCAATCCGAACATCAGCACCTACAACGCGACCAAATTCGGACTGCGCGGGTATTCGGAAGCCCTCTTCAAGGAGGTTCGCCAAGACGGTATCAAGGTATCCTGCTTCTATCCAGGCTCTATCCGGACCGAATTTTTTGACGAAGCCGGCATTGCGATATCAGCCAACCCGATGACGCCGGAGGACATCTCTTCCACGCTCGTCCATGTTCTCAAGACGCCCGACAACTACCTGATCTCTGAGATTGTGATGCGACCGCTGCGACCCGGCGGTTAATCAGTTCGTGACCTGAATGTGCTGGTTGATAGCTACCGGCATTCGCTATCTTGATGGGAGAAACCCTAGCACAACCCAACCGCTCTCTCCATGAAACGCCGCCAGTTTGTTCGTAATGCTTCACTGACTCTTGCCGGCGGTGCCCTTGTTACGGGTTGTGCCTCAGGTGAGACCGGCACGGCTGCCGCCGTTCAGACGCGCCCCCGGGTAAACTGGCGACTGACGTCCAGCTTCCCGCGTTCCCTGGATACCATTTACGGCGCGGCGGAGGTGTTGGCCAACAGGGTTGCAGAGCTGACAGACGGTCGCTTTACCATCCGTGTCTTTCCGGCCGGCGAACTGGTGCCCTACAATCAGGTCCTGGAAACTGTTCAGAAAGGAACGGTGCAAATGGGCCACTCCGCCAGCTACTACTTTACCGGCCTGAACCCTGCCCTTGCGTTCGACACCACCGTGCCCTTTGGCTTGAATGCCCGACAGCTTAACGCGTGGTTCTACCATGGCGAAGGGAAAAACCTGATGCGTGGCTTGTTTGCGGATTTCAACATCATCAACCTGCCCGGCGGCAATACTGGCGTGCAGATGGGCGGCTGGTTCCGTGAGCGGGTTGATTCCCTGAGCGACTTCCGAGGCCTGAAAATGCGTATTCCTGGTTTTGGAGGACAGGTCATGTCCGAACTGGGGGTCAATGTGCAGGTATTGGCCGGTGGGGAAATCTACCCAGCCCTCGAGCGAGGCGTTATCGACGCCGCCGAATGGGCAGGTCCCTATGACGATGAAAAACTGGGATTCCACCAGATTGCCAAGAACTACTACTACCCTGGGTGGTGGGAGCCGGGTGCTGGACTGAGTTTCTACATCAACACGGATGCTTGGGAGTCGCTGCCTGCCGACTACAAGGCAGCCCTCGAGGCCGCCGCTGCCGAAGCCAACGTGGACATGTTTGCCAGCTACGATGCAAAAAATCCCGTCGCACTCTCGCGACTCGTGGACGAAGAAGACGTGTCCATGCGCCCGTTCTCGGAGGACGTAATGAATCGGGCACGAGAAATTACCTTCGATATCCTGGCTTCTGAAGCGGCTGCCGACCCGGCCTACCGACGGATTTGGGACAGCTACAACGCGTGGCGCAAGGCATCCAACAGGTGGCTCCGCACATCGGAAAACACCTATGCCTCTTTCGCCTTCAACAGGGAAATCTGAGACCGTGAATCCGGAGCGGATGTCGTAACGCAGTTCGAGAAGGGGGTACACAGAGAGCGGGTCATAGGTTGTGGCCTCCCGGAACGAACCAGAACGTCGGCTCCATGATTTCCATACATCGTTATGTTACGCCCCGGACGACACGGTTCGCGCAGGTCGGGGAGCCGGACGAGCACACGCACGAAATCATATTTGCCCTGCATGGATGGGGGCAGTTGGCGGGCGACTTTGCCGAGGTCATGGCCCCGATGGAGAAAGCCGGCCGCGTTATCATTTGTCCGGAGGCGCTCTCGAAGTTCTACGTCGGCTTTCAGCCCCGGGAAACCGGATCCTCATGGATGACCAGCTACGATCGGGAATACGAAATAATGGATTATGTGACGTATCTCGATGGCTTGGCTGCTCACGTTTTTGGGGACATTCCCGATGACGTCCGCATCGTGGTTTTTGCCTTTTCGCAAGGCTGCCACACCGCCAGCCGATGGGTCGGAAACGGCGTGTTACAACCTCACCGTCTCATTTTGTGGGGATCGGACCCAGCCGAAGACCTGAGCGCCGAAGAGTGGGAAGCCATGTCGGCAGTGGACGAAGTTACCCTCGTTGCCGGAACCCTGGATCGTTTCGTTACGGGAGGACGCCTGCAGCGCGCCGAAGAGGCGCTTCGCACGCATCAATGTGCCTATGAGATCATCCGATACGAAGGCGGCCACCACCTGCAGGACAGTGTCCTCTTCGATCTCTTCGCGTCCAAAGAGGACCTGAGCGAGTACTGATACTCAGCCCCGTGATCGGTACTTCATCCAGCGATGCCGGGGACGCTCAATCCGATTCTTTTCGTGCCGTGGAATCAACACTTCGTTGCCACCATGGTCTCTGGAAATGATATAGTAACGGGCGACCAGCATACGTACTTTCGGCAGGGACATGCCGGTCATCGTAGCAATGGTAGTGGTACGAAATCCTTTCCGGACCATGGAGAGGACCTTTTCGCGCAGTCGGGCCTCCCTCTCCTCTTTGTCATTCCGCTCGTGCTGGCGTGAGGCAATGCCGACACGCTCAAGACGGGCGTGCACGGCCTCCTTGCTCATGCCGAAAGCATCGGCAATATCCGCCACGTCCAGCCCTTCTTCGTGAGCTGCAACAATCTGCAGGGTTTTGTCATCTGTGTCACGCATCCGTCAAAAATAAGGGATTCCGAAGCGGGAGCGAAGACGTTTCGGGAACGTTCGGTAAAAATAGCCGGCCGAATGGGGTAGCTAAGTCCTCAGGCAGTGGCGCGCGCCACGGATGACGGCAATCTGGTAGTCGTAACCCACGTTTCCCTTACACGCGTCATTCTCCCCACCGGTCTACTATCTGCCTGACCGATTGGGCCACAGCCGCTTCATGCCGTAGGGCAAACTCGTTCCACGTGCTGAATGTCCTCGGATCGGCCCGGTCGGGAAAAAGGATTCCATTCAGATGGTCATGTTCGTGCTGGAAGGTACCGGCTGTGATTCCTTTCACGACCCGCCCGAACGGATTGCCATGACGATCAAGCGCCCGAACCCGAATATGCGGGCAGCGCGGCACTTGACCACGCAGATCTGGAATCGAGAGACATCCTTCGTAATTCAGATACCGCTCTGGCGTCAGGAATTCGATCTCAGGATTGACGCATATAGTCAGTTCCGCATCCGGTTTGTACGGATACCGCGGATTATTCGTGACCTCAACAACGAAAATCCGCCACGGCTTACCAACTTGAGGCGCCGCAATACCTGCGCCGTTGGCAGCGCGTTTGGTCTCGATCAGATCATCAATGAACCGTTGCACTTCGGGGGAGGCCAACTCTCCCACTGCTATCTCCCGGCAACTCGTGCGCAAGATTGGATGGCCGATCTGAGTGATTTCAAGCACCATGGACCTTCGAAGATTCGCAGTGAATAAGGATGACCCCACTACCGATGGGACACGAGCTGGCCCCGAAAAGTCTGCATTTTCAAGGGAATATGCGAGTCGCGGTCGTGGGAGACGACATATCATTTGGATGGTGGCATTCACACATGGGTAGGTACTACATTCATCCATCACTCACCTTCGATTAGGCCATGACCATCCGAGCCTTGGTGGCAGCAACTCTGCTCCTCACCCTGCCTGCCTCCGCACAACAACATCTTCGTCCTGGTGATAACGCCGAGGGATCCCTGACCGCTGCGTCCAAGGACGTCTACACCTTTGATGCAGAAGAGGATTTTTACCTCTACGGGTATGTGGACCAGCTTACGGTCGATGTTGTAGTCACAATTGTTGACCCGACAGGACAGCACGTGAATGAATTTGACAGCCCGGCGCGCGGACCAGAGCCATTCCAGTTTTCTCCCGAGGTAAGCGGCCGCTATCGCGTCGAAGTAACCTCGTTCGAGGGGGCTGAAGGAGACTATGAAATCGTGCTCGTTGCTGCCGAGCCGAAGGCTGCGAATCCCAAGAAGTTGGTAGATCAGATGATGACGCCCTTCTCGGGCAACGACGTACCGGGCGCTGCCATTTCCATTCTGCTCGATGGCAAGATCGAGTTTGCCAAAGGGTATGGCATGGCCAACCTGGCCTACAACATTCCGATGACGGCGGAGACGGGCATGAGTATTGCCTCCGTATCCAAGCAGTTCACGGGCATGGCGGTAATGCTGATGGTCAACGAAGGCAAAATGGACCTCGACGAGGATATTCGAACCTACTTACCGAAACTGCAAGGACCCGAAGGCACCATCACCCTCCGCCACATGCTCAACCATACCTCGGGGCTTCGGGAAATCCTGAACTTCCTGCCCATGGCCGGCATCACATTTGCTGACGCTATGCGAAATGCGGAACCGCAGGAAGTCTTCAACCGGCAGCCGATCCTTCAGAACGAACCCGGCGCAGAATACAACTACAACAATACCACCTTCATGCTGCTCGCGCGTGCCGTAGAGAAGGTTTCCGGGCAGGATTGGAAGACGTATATGGAGGAGCGGATTTTCTCGCCTCTTGGTATGGACAACACAACAGTCAAGACCGAGGTGGGGCAGGTCATCCCGAATGCCAGTCAGGGGTATGCTCCCAGTGAGCACGGTGGGTACCGCGCCGTCATCGATTTTGCCGAGGCCTACGGCGCATCGAGCGTGAACACCACGGCGCGCGATATCACGAAGTGGATGCTTAATTACCGGGATATGACCGTCGGTGGACCCGAGGCCATCGAGGCCATGACCATGCGTGGTATCCTGACCAGCGGAGACACGACGGGATACGCGCTCGGGCTGGGCGTAACCGAGTGGCGCGGGCAACGTCTGTGGACCCACACCGGTGGCGAAACAGCCCATCGGACGTGGTTCGGGTATTTCCCGGATATACAGAGCGGTATGTTCATCTCGAGCGCCAACCCGGCCTACTCGAATGGCATGTGGACCGATATCGCCGAGGCGTGGTTCGGCGAATACCTGGAGCCGGAGGAAGAAGAAGCCACGGAAGCAGAGGATCCGGGTACAGAGGCCATGAAGCCAACGGCTGAGCAACTCGAAGCCATTGCCGGCCTCTACCAGTTCATCGGAGCACCGCTGCAGATCGAGTACACCGTCGAAGATGGAACGCTGTACGCGCAGGCCACCGGCCAACCACGTTTTGAGGTACGTCCAACGTCGGATTCGACATTCACCTTTGTCGGCGTACCGGGCGCCTCAGTAACGTTCCATTATGACCAGGATGGGAGCGTCAAACGTGGTACGCACCACCAAGGACCCGACTCCCCTATGGAAAAGATCGACATGCCCGAAGAGGGGCCTGACCTTGCCGAGTACGAAGGGCGCTATTGGTCTGCCGA
>JAAZVD010000268.1 GCA_018623785.1 Bacteroidota bacterium
CCCGATGCCGGCGTCATCTCCAGAGCAGCTTCCATGGGCATACCTCAGACCGTTTTGGAAGGAGATGCAGCCCAGTGGGCTCCCCGCATTCTGCAAGAGCTCAGGGCCGTGAACGCAGATCTGATTGCGCTGGCCGGGTTCATGAAGAGGGTGCCCTCAACACTGGTACAGGCATTCCCGGATCGGATTATCAATATCCACCCTTCCTTGCTCCCCGAATTCGGTGGTCAAGGGATGTACGGAATGAATGTGCATCGTGCGGTCCTCGCTGCCGGGAAAAACATCTCGGGAGCGACCGTACACCTTGTTGACGAGGAATACGATACCGGCCCCATCCTTTTGCAAGAAAGTGTTCCCGTTCTCCCGGAGGATAAGCCCGAGGATCTGGCGGCACGCGTTCTTTCCGTCGAACATCGCCTGTACCCAGCAGCAATCAAGGCTTTTACCGAGGGGCGTATTTCGCGCAAAGGGGCCATCGTTACCGTTGAAACCAAACGCCCCTGATAAAGGGTACCACTCATTCCCACTACAGTCTGATGCTCCACGTCAAAGACCTGCCTGAACCCGCCGATCTGTATCCGATCCGCCGTGCCTTGCTCTCGGTATTCGACAAAACCGGAATCGTCGACCTTGCCAAGGCCTTGCACCGGCACGGTGTGGAGCTCATCTCTACTGGCGGTACAGCGCGTGCCCTCGAAGCGGCAGGCTTGCCTGTGACGTCGGTTGATTCACTGACTGGCTATCCTGAAATACTCAGCGGTCGGGTCAAAACCCTGCATCCTGCTATTCACGGAGGACTGCTTTCCCGCCGAACAGACTCTGACGATCAGCGTGAATTGGGCGCACAGGAAATTAAGGAGATCGATCTGGTTGTGGTTAACCTCTATCCCTTCTCCGAGGCTACGGCACAGGACACCGTGACCGATGCCATAGCCATTGAAAACATCGACATCGGTGGCCCCACCATGCTTAGGGCGGCTGCCAAGAACTTCTTTTTTGTCGCTGCTGCCTGCAAGCCCTCCTCCTACGCTCGTCTTGTTGCCGAGCTGGATGCCACCGGGGGCCAGCTTTCTATGATTACACGTCGTGGACTGGCCGCAGACGTTTTTGACCACACAGCCGCCTACGATGCAGCCGTGTCCGCCTACTTCAATGGTTCAGATGAGGAAATTCGTCTGACTCTCCCGCTAGAGCAGACGTTACGCTACGGAGAGAATCCTCACCAACATGCTGCACTGTACGGAAACGCATCCCCTCTCTTCGACAAACTCCACGGCAAGGACCTCTCCTTCAACAATCTGTTGGATCTAAGTGCAGCACTGACTCTCATCGAAGAATTCCGCGATGCTGAGCCAACCGTCTGCATCTTGAAGCATACCAATCCATGCGGTGTAGGCAGTGCGCTTGATCTGCGGATGGCGTATGAAAAGGCTTTTTCCACCGATCGGCAGTCTCCCTTTGGAGGCATCGTAGTTGTCAACCGTACACTTGATCTTCCGACAGCTTCTGCCATCGATCAGGTTTTCACAGAGATCATCATTGCACCATCGTATGATGACGGTGTGCTTGATTACCTGATGCAGAAAAAGAATCGTCGTCTGATTCGGATGTTGAAGTGGGCATCAGAGGAGGACGCCAAAGATATGCGCTCCGTTGCGGGGGGAATACTCATACAGGATCGTGACCCTGCACTTCCCTCTGCCGACGACCTTCGTGCGCGGTGCACGGTGCCCACAAAACGGAAGCCTTCCGCTGACGAGTGGAAAAACCTGGACTTTGCTTGGCGGGTCGTCAAAAACGTTAAAAGCAACGCCATCGTGTATGCCAAAGACGGACAAACAATAGGAATAGGCGCCGGACAGATGAGTCGCATCGATGCGTCCGAGATTGCTGTTTCCAAGGGCCGTAAGTCAGGCTTGGATTTTGACGGATGCGTAGTGGCGTCGGATGCGTTTTTCCCCTTTGCGGATGGACTGCTGGAAGCAGCTGACAATGGCGCAACAGCCGCCATACAGCCCGGCGGCTCCGTGCGCGACGAGGAGGTCATAGCCGCTGCTGATGAGCGCGGTATCGCCATGGTCTTTACCGGGCATCGCCATTTCCGGCACTGATACCTGGTCCACCGAAGTATGCCGCAAAATCGCATACCCTACCCGATGAATACATCTTTCCACACGTCATGAAGGCATGAGCAGAATTTGGGAGCGTATACGAGACTGGGCGCTACTCGTTGTTCTGGTCATTTCTTCGTTGGTTGTCATGCTGACAGTCAACGAGGACATGCTGCGCGGCCTTCGCGCCCGCTCTCTCGAGGCAACCGCGGCCGTCGAAAGCATTTTTGCCGGTGTAGGTCGCTACGTGCGTGCTCTGGATGAGAACGAGTTGTTGCGCACGCAGAATATTGACCTGGCCAACCAAGTAGCCCTTCTGCGTAGTGCTGAGGCGGAGAATGAGCGCCTTGAAGCCTTGTTGGGACTGGCGGATTCGCTGCAGTTCGACGTCATTGCAGCCCGCGTTACGTCGAAAGACATCACTTCAGAGCGCAATTTCATCACGATCAATGTGGGTCGCAGCGATGGTGTGGAAAAAGAGATGGCGGTAATCGATCCTGCCGGTATCATCGGTAAGGTGGTTCTGGTGGGAGATAATTACGCCAGGGTAATGACGTACCTCAATGCAGATTTCTTTGTGCCGGCCAGCGTACTACCCTCGGTGACCGATGGCAGTCTACGCTGGGATGGCCGCCGATTTGACCGTCTCATTCTGGAGCATGTGGTACGTTCGGCCGCCGTTGGCACAGGAGACCTCGTGGTGACCAACGGCTTCTCCACCGTCTTTCAGCCAGGATATCCGATTGGTACGGTGGATACGGTATTTGCCGAGCCCGGTACCAGCACATGGACCATTCATGTGCGTCCGGGTGCCCGCCTCGACAATCTCAGTCATGTGTTCGTAGTCAGTACGAAGCCCCCCTCAGCTGTGCCTACGACCTTGCTGCCAACGACGCTGCCATGATTCCCATGATTGATCATCATCCCCCCTGCCCAACATCACTCATCATGCGCTCCTTTGCCATA
>JAAZVD010000269.1 GCA_018623785.1 Bacteroidota bacterium
CTCTTCAAGTCCACCTTTCGATCCGAGTAGGGAGCGGAGCATACTGAACAACACCGTCAGGGAAGCCATGTATGACGCCGAAAATGGGGCTCCATCGACGCTGTAACGGGCATCTTGACCGCTCTGAATCCATTCGATAATCCGCCCCGCCGTCTTGGGGCCAATACCCTCCAGAAGCAGGAGCACCCGGTTCCAGGCCACGATGTCCTTTGGGTTCTCCAGTACCTTCAGGTGCGCAATGATATCCTTGATGTGCGCGGCCTCGCTGAGCTTGAGCCCTCCATACTTGACGAAGGGAATTCCCTTACGGTTCAATTCGACTTCCAGATCATATGAGTTGTGCCCACTTCGAAACAGGACCGCCATGCGATTAAGGGGCTCGCCTTGCTCTCGCAAGGCCAAGATCATCTGGCTTACGAAACGGCTCTCAAAGCGATCATCCGGCGCGGGCACCAAGCCAGGAAGATCTCCCCTTCCGCGTTCGGTGTAGAGACGTTTGTCAAACCGTCGCTTAGCCCGTGCAAGGACTTCGTTGGCCAAATCCAGTATGGACTGCGTGGATCGATAATTGTGCTCCAGCTTGATGACCGACGCACCGACATATTCCTCCGGAAAACGAAGGATGTTACCCATGTCGGCCCCTCGGAAACGATAAATACTCTGCGCATCGTCGCCAACGACCATGACATTACCATGAACGCTGGAGAGCGCCTTGACCAGGAGTGCTTGGGCCTGGTTGGTATCCTGATACTCATCGACCAGGACATATCTGCACCGGGATGCGACCTCACGCAAAACGGCGGGATCCTGCTGAAAGAGTTTCAGTGTCAGAATGAGCAGGTCATCATAATCCATCAGGCCCTGCTCCTTCTTGTACTGGGTGTACTGTTCCGACAGCGATTTCAGGGCAGGAGCAAACGCCAGAAAGTGCGGATAGGAGGACGACAGGACATCATCGATCGAACGTCCCGTATTCCGCACCGAGGAAAGGACGGCAGCGATGGTACGCTTCTTCGGAAAGCGCTTGTCCTTGAAGGATGCAGCAACCGGGCCTCGCAACAGATCGATAACGTCAGCCGAATCCTGTGCATCGAGGATCGTGAAACCGTCCCGATAGCCCAGTTTCGGGGCATATTGCTTCAAGAGTGTCAGGCAAAAGGCATGGAACGTACCTCCACGCACCCGTGAGCAACGACCATCGAGCAGACTCGCCGCGCGCGTGAGCATCTGCTGTGCGGCTCGACGCGTGAAGGTCAGTAGAACAATCTGCTCAGGCGCGACACCCTGTCCCACAAGCCATGCTACCCTGTGGACCAAGGTTCTGGTCTTACCCGTCCCGGCTCCGGCTACCACAAGCACGGCGCCAGCTCCCCATGTAGCGGCCTCATACTGCCGATCGTTCAGGTCATTCCGGAAATCCAGCCCTTCCGGGTCCTGCACGGGAAACTGTTCGGGGGCGATGACGATACGACGAGCCATGGTGCTGCCAACACGCTGACTACCGATACGATCCCGTAGACCGTGGGCAATGGAGCCATAGGGGCTGGAGCGGACATTTCGTGGATAACTCGACCTCCCGGAGAGGCCTCTCCGGTGGCAGTCCGAGGGCAGTCTTCATAGATTCAGAAGCTGAACGACAGTAAATCCGGTAGAGAGCCGATATGGGTAAAATCATCGCCGTAGCCAACCAGAAGGGAGGGGTCGGCAAAACCACGACTGCGGTGAACCTGGCAGCCTCCCTGGCGGCCATGGAGCATCCGACCCTGCTCGTGGACTTTGATCCGCAAGCCAATGGTACATCCGGGGTAGGAATCGATCCGCGAAGCGTCGAGGGGTCCTCTTATGAGATCCTCATAGGCTCCATGACAGCGGAGGAAGCCATCGTAGAAACCGAGTCACCCTTCCTCTCCCTGGTGCCCAGTCATATCAATCTGGTTGGCGCCGAGATAGAAATGGTCGAAGTTCCGGATCGCGAGCGGATGCTGGCACGCGCGCTGGCTCCTGTGCGGGACCGCTATGATTTCATCATCATCGACTGCCCACCTTCCCTCGGTCTGCTGACGCTTAACGCCCTGACGGCCTCCGACGCCGTCATCATCCCGGTTCAGGCGGAGTACTTTGCCCTGGAGGGGCTCGGTCAGTTGCTAAACACCATTAAACTGGTTCGCCAACACTTGAATCCACCCTTGGAGATTGAAGGGGTGGTTCTGACCATGTTCGACACGCGCCTGCGGCTGGCCAATCAGGTGGCCGGAGAGGTGCGTCGATATTTCGGGGAGAAAGTCTTCAACACTATCGTTCAACGCAACGTTCGTCTTTCGGAGGCACCCAGTTTCGGTCGGCCCGTCCTGCTGTATGATGCCACGAGCACCGGGTCTCGGAATTATATCGGTTTGGCGCGGGAAGTCCTGCGTGCCAACCGTCATGTTTTTGAAGCCGTTGAAGAAGAAACTGCTACCCCCGGGGAGCATGAGGGACACGAATGAGCAAGCAGAAATCAGCCCTTGGACGCGGCTTGGGAGCGCTCCTGCCGGACTCAGAGGAGACCCAACGGGGACCGTCGGCTATCGAAAACACGAAGCTTTACAACTTTGATGAGCGGATTCGGTCGGCCGGAGCAATCTCAGAAATAAGTGTTGCGACGGTATCCCCCAATCCGTACCAGCCGCGAACCGAATTCGATGAAACGGCTCTGGACGAGCTGTCCCAATCCATTCGCCAGCTGGGTATCATTCAGCCTATCACCGTTCGTAAAGTGGGCGGGGATCGCTACGAACTCATTTCGGGGGAAAGGCGCCTCAGGGCCGCAAAAGCAGCTGGCCTCAGTACCGTGCCTGCCTTCGTCCGGGAAGCAGACACCGAAGCCATGCTGGAGATGGCTATCGTCGAGAATGTCCAGCGCGAGGAGCTGAATGCGATGGAGGTGGCCTTCGGGTATCAGCGGCTGATGAACGAATGCGATTTGACCCAGGAACAGGTGGCCGCTAAAGTCGGAAAGAACCGGTCCTCCATTGCCAACTTCCTTCGCCTGCTGAAACTGCCTCCGGAAATCCAGAAGGGGGTAGCAGAAGGGGTC
>JAAZVD010000033.1 GCA_018623785.1 Bacteroidota bacterium
CCCTGCCCGCTATGCCATGGCACGTGTCGGCATCGCGATGTACGGTCTGCTTGATCTACCGGGCAGTGAGCGGCCCTATGCGGGTCTTCAACCTGTCATGGAGTTGGTCAGCCGTGTCACATCGCTCAAAAAAGTATCCGCCGGGACGCCAATTTCCTACGGTAGCCGCTGGACAGCCGAGCGGGACACATGGATTGCCACGGTCGGTGCCGGCTATGCAGACGGGGTCTCCCGACACCTTTCAAACATCGGCTCCGTCCGCATCGGTGCCAACGTGTTCCCCATGGTTGGTAGGGTATGCATGGACATGTTCATGGTGGACGTAGGTCCGGATGGTGGCCATGTGTCCGTTGGGGATGACGTCCTCCTCTTCGGAAAGGATAGACCGACCGTTTTCAATGTGGCCGATCTGACGGACACGATTACGTACGTCCCGGTGTGCGCTGTCTCTGAAAGGGTACCCCGTTTCCCGGTTTGAGGAGCTCCGCGTGGTTCGTTCCGGGACCATAATCATGTCGCGGCCGACTGACTACCAAAATGACCCGCCACGATCACGGCCACGTAACCTTTCGGGTTGTAGAGACACTGTAGTATATTCTGTCCTCTATGTGAAGTCGTGTCTGTCAAAAATGCGGCCAGGGCTTCCAAAACACGCACTACACCGCTGTTGTCATGGCAAGCACTTTTGACCCGTCCCAGTTGCACATCCTCCTCGTAGACGACGAAGAAGACGTCGTAGAGGTGGTATCGCACTTTCTCGAGCAGGAAGGATTCAACGTCCATAAAGCCTACTCCGGAAACGATGCACTGGAAAAAGCCACGCCGGAGATCGACCTGATCGTTCTGGACATCATGCTCCCCGAAATGGACGGGTATGAGATTTGCCGCCGCCTGCGCAGTCGGGTGGAAACGGAAACCATCCCGATTGTTTTTCTCTCGGCCAAAGGCGAGGAAGACGATCAGATTAAAGGCCTCATGTTGGGCGCCGATGCCTATCTGACCAAGCCGGTTTCCCCGCAGGTCATTGTGGCCCACGTCAAAGCAGTGCTTCGACGCAGTGGTATCGAGGAAAGCCGGACCCTTCAGGTCAAAAACCTGACGATCTACGAGGACGAATACCGTGCCTCGCTCGATGGAAAGGACCTTGGACTGACGCTGACCGAGTTCGAGTTGGTGAGGTACCTGGTACGTCATCCCCGCAAAGCGTTCACCCGTCAACAGCTTCTCGAAACCATCTGGAAAGATGCCATGATGGTTACAGAGCGTACGGTGGATGCCCATATCAAGAACCTGCGGGAGAAGCTGGGTTCGTTTGCCCAGCACATCCAGACGGTCCGCGGTGTCGGCTACCGGTTTGTCGAGGAAGGCTCGCCGGAAGAAGCCGAATAAGGCATAACTGCCCCACATTCGGGGAACCAGACCTATGTTGGAACGACTCGTCGAGCGCCTTTTCCCATCGCGCGCGTCGACGCAGACGTGGATGATCCTGACGCTCTTGCTGGTCGTCGGCATTGCCGTGGCGGCCGTGGGGCTGTACATCACGTTTGTGTTGCGCAGTGAGGTGCAGATTGCTTACCAGCAAACCATGCTGCAGCAAATCTCGCGCGTCACGGCCATCCTCGAGTCCGAGCAGGACCCGGCGCGCAAGCTCGACCACATCCAGACCATGACCCGCTTCGGGGATCTGCGCATTACCGTTGTGGAAGGGCAGACCGTGGTGGATATGGATCGGGGGGGCCAACGCGAGAATGATGACCTGATGGATGAGCCGGAAATGGCATCTGCTGATGGTCCTGCCTTTCAATTCACGCAGCGGGAAGTAGCAGGACAGACCATCTACTTCACGACCACGCGTACCCCTTCAGGTACGCTGATCCGCGTGGCCCAGCCGCGACCACCGCTTTTTGGGTTGATTGGTCGGCTCCAGTTCACCTTGATCGTCGCCATGATCATGGCACTCTTGCTGGCAGTGTTCGGAAGCTGGATAGCCGCCCAGCGGGTTACGCAGCCGTTGGTTGCCATACGTAATTCCGCTGCTGCCATCTCAGAGGGCAAGCTGGAGGAAGAGATTTTTGTCGATTCGCGTGCTGCCGAATTCCAGGATCTGGCTAAGAGCCTGAACCTCATGTCGGATACGTTCAAAGAGAAAATCGATGAACTCCAAAAGATGGCTGCGCTGCAAAATGAGTTCATCGGTAATGTGTCCCACGAGGTCAGAAATCCCATCTTTGCGGTCGGAGGCTATCTCGAGGCACTGGCCTCGGATGGTCTCGATGCCCAAAAGCGCAAATTCTACGCTGAAAAAGGCCTGACTAATCTGGAGCGCCTCAACAACCTGTTTTCTGACCTGATCGAGATTGCGCGCCTCGAGTACCGCGAGGACCTGATCAAGCCTACCGTCTTCGAGCTGAGCGAGCTCCTCGACGAGGTGTATGAGATCGAAAAATCCCGCGCTGCTGAGAAGGGAATTGACCTTGTAGTGGAAAATCCTGTAGTGCACGTACGTGCCGACAGGGCCCGCATTCGCCAAGTACTGATCAACCTGACGGACAATGCCGTTGCCTACTCGGACGAGGGGACCGTGCGGTGCCGGTATCGCCGACACCTGGACAAAGTGCGTGTAGAAGTCGTGGACAACGGGCGAGGGATTCCGGAAGAACACCTGGAGCATATCTTCGAACGCTTTCATCGGGTGGACCCGGATCGGTCCCGCAAAAGCGGCGGTACAGGACTTGGCCTGAGTATCGTCAAGCAGATTCTAGCAGCTCACGGGGAAAACATACACGTGGAAAGCACGGTGGGGCGGGGAACACGATTCTGGTTTGAGCTGGCCTACGAAGCGTCCGAAGATGCGGAAGCGAACGCCTGATCCGGACCTGCTTGTCCCTTAGTCTTCCGTTGCGGCTGTTTTCGAGATCACAAAGAGAGGAAAACGACGTTTCATAAACCTGCAAAGGTATGTTTCGCGCTCTGTGTCAACGAAAGGCCCCTTAACAGTGTTAACAAAGGTCGTCAACTTCACGGCTGATTGGCAGCAGGGAGCAAACATTTTCGTATCCTTCCCCGTACGATTGCCCCACCCCTTCAACGTGCCACGGATTCCATGGGAAAGACCTCGAAATCGAAGAAAGCGACTGCGACAGGAGATGGTGCCAGCAATAGTGTGAATCTGGCCATCCAGGAGACGCCCTCGTTTCAGATGGAGGGTGACTTCGACGTGCAGCCTGTACTTCCTTCGGACTTCGATGCCGAGGAACTGGTTCGCATTTACCGAACCATGCTTACATCCCGGCGGCTGGACGAGAAAATGCTTACCCTCCTCAAACAGGGAAAGGGGTTCTTCCATATCGGGTGTGCGGGGCACGAGGCGACACAAGCCGCCATTGGCAGTCTGAGCCGTCCCGGGCAGGACTGGTTCAGCATGTATTACCGGGATTTGATGATGTACCTGATGCTCGGCGGTACAGAGCAGGATGTCATGCTGCATCATATGGCCAAGGCAGATGACCCCAACTCCGGCGGGCGCCAGATGTCAGAGCACTTCAGCAGCAAGGAGCGCAACATCCTGACCATATCGTCCTCTGTCGGTGCGCAGTTCCTGCCCGCCGTAGGCGCCGCGTTAGCGCTTCAGCGGGACGGCAAAGATGCCTTCGTCTACTGCTCATGCGGGGACGGGGCAACATCCCAAGGCGACTTTCACGAGGCCCTTAACTGGGCAGCCCGGGCGGCTGCGCCGGTTCTTTTCGTCGTCCAGGACAACGGGTACGCCATTTCGGTACCGGTCAAGGACCAGACGGCGGGAGGATCTGCCTACAAACTGGCGCGCGGCTACGAAGGCCTCGCCCGTATCAAGGTCGACGGGACCGACTTTTTCCAGACGTACGCGGCAGCCAAGGTGGCCATTGAGCACATTCGTTCCGGGCAAGGCCCGGTCTGCCTGGTAGCCGATTTGGTGCGTCTCCTTCCCCACTCGTCGTCGGACAATCATGCCAAGTACCGGACGCCGGAGGAGCTCGAAGCCGAGAAACGGGAAGACCCGATCCTGCAGATGGAAAGCCGTCTCCGCGAGGCCGGCATCCTGAAGGAGGGTGATGTCGAGCGCCTGCGTGCGGAAGTACAAGAGCGCGTTAACGAGGCAGCAGCATGGGCTGACATGCAAGCCGATCCTACGCCGGATTCGGCCATGAAGCATGTCCTTTTCGAGGGAGATTCGGGCTTGGAGTTTGAATCTTCCGAGCCTTCTGGCGAACCCATCGTCATGGTGGATGCTATCAATCATGCCCTGCATGAGGAAATGGAGCGCAATGCCAAGGTCATTGTCTACGGCGAAGACGTAGCCGGCGGCAAGGGAGGTGTATTCACAGCCACCCGAGAGCTGACTGCTGCCTTCGGAACGGATCGTTGCTTCAATGCCCCGCTTGCCGAAGCCTCCATCATAGGAACGGCCGTAGGTTTCGCGTCGGCTGGTTTCAAGCCGGTAGTCGAAATCCAGTTTGGTGATTACATATGGCCTGCACTGCAGATGCTGCGTAATCAGGTGGCCTCATATCGATATCGCTCAAACGGCGAATGGGGCTGCCCCATGGTCATCCGCGTGCCTGTGGGTGGATATATACACGGCGGTCTGTGCCATTCGCAGAATATCGAGGCTTTTTTCGCACACATGCCGGGCTTCCGGATTGCGATGCCTTCTACGGCAGCCGACGCCAAAGGTCTTCTGAAGGCAGCGATACGCATGGAGGATCCAATCCTGTTCATGGAACACAAGGCACTCTACCGCTCTGCGGCAGCCCGCAGTCCGGAACCGGATGCTGAGTACCTCCTGCCCTTCGGAAAGGCCCGTATTGTGCGCGAAGGTACGGACCTTACTATCGTCACCTACGGCATGATGGTGCACAAGGCGGCAAATGTGGCCCGCGTCCTGGACAAGGAAGGCATCTCCGTGGAAATCATCGATCTACGAACCTTGCTGCCAGTAGACATGGATACCATCCTGGCATCGGTTATGAGGACCAATCGCGCCTTGGTTGTCTACGAAGATCACGAATTCCTTGGATACGGTGCTGAACTGGCTGCCCAGATTGCAGACCGGGCCTTCGCACACCTGGATGCCCCGGTCAGACGCGTGGCCGGAAAATTCGCCCCGATCGCATTCGCTGACCCGCTCGAGCGTGAGCTGCTACCGCAGGACGAGGATATTCTGACGGGAATCCGCGCCGTTCTGAACTACTGAATGCCCTTCGGACTGTAACGCTACGCTTTCGAAAGGGCCCGGTCCAGATCGCGAAGCAGATCGGCCTCGGTCTCTATACCTACCGAGAGACGGATCAGGGCATCGTGCAGGCCCGCTGCATGACGCTCCTTGGCGGGAATCGATGCGTGCGTCATCGTGGCCGGGTGATTCATCAGGCTTTCCACCCCACCCAGACTCTCGGCCAGCGTAAACACCCTGGTTGAAGAAAGCACGCGATAGGCCGCCTCCATGCTGTCATCCGACAGTAGAAATGAAACCATACCGCCAAATCCGTCCATTTGGCGCTGGGCCAGCGAATGACCTTCGAAGGACGGAAGACCAGGGTAATACACCCTTGCCACACGGGGGTCGGCCTCGAGGAATTCTGCTACGGCTTGCGCATTGCTGCAATGCCGTTGCATCCGCACCTCGAGGGTTTTTGTACCCCGCAACGTCAGAAAACAGTCCATGGGACCGGGTACGGCTCCCGTGCTCTTGACCAGGAACCGCAACTTCTCTGCCCACTCATCACTGTTGGTACAGACTGCCCCTCCGATGACATCCGAATGACCGCCCAGGTACTTGGTGGTCGAATGCACGACCAGGTCAGCACCCAAGGTAATAGGACGTTGCAGTGCCGGCGTCGCAAAGGTGTTGTCTACGGCCACCGAAATGCCCTTTGAATGAGCGAGCTCCGCCAACGCTCGGATATCTACCACCCTTACTAGTGGATTGGTAGGTGTTTCAATCCACAGGAGCTTCGTCTCCGGCTTAAGGGCCTGTTCGACACGGGACACATCGGACATGTCCACAAAATCGGAATCAACACCAAAGGGGCCCAGAACCTGACGAAAGAGTCGATAGGTGCCCCCGTACAGGTCGTTGGACGCAAGAATATGATCCCCGGGGCGCAGGCAACGCGCTATGGCATCGGTAGCCGCCACGCCTGAAGAAAAGCAGATTCCATGCTCGGCCCCTTCCAGTCCCGCCAGGTTGCCTTCGAGAGCCGACCGGGTTGGATTACTCAACCGACCGTACTCATAGCCCTGATGATTACCGGGAGCTGCCTGTGCGTAGGTAGACGTCTGGTAAATCGGGGTCATCACGGCCCCTGTAGTAGGATCCGGCTGTTGACCCGCGTGCACAGCTCGTGTACCGAGTCCCATCTGGTTGATATCGTCAGTTCTCATATCGAAAAGAGGGTGTCGGGCAAAAACACGTGGGCCCGGGCTGCATGCAGCCCGGGCCCACCGTAATCAATTACTTGCCTCAGACTGCATCAGTTATCTTCGTAACCGGCACATGCCGCTACGGACTGTGCTTTGTCCGTCTGGTTGGTCTGAGCATAGGACTGGTAGAGAGCGCGGCACACATCGGAAACCTCTTCGCCGGCAGCCTCAAACAGCGACTTGGCGGTTTCAAGGGGCTGAATGGCAGCCTGGAAGTGCATCCGACGCTCTTCGACTTTGGCATCGATCGCAGCTTCGGCAGCTTCGATTTCCTCGTTGCTCATTGAACCGCGGTTTTCGCGCAGATTATCGTCCATGCCTGAAATCTCGGCATTCACATCAACGGCCTGGTTGATATGGGCTGCTCCGATGTTGTAGTAGGCACTGCTGTACTCCGGATCAATGGTTACCGCCTGCTGAAGCTGTGCCAGGGCATCGCCGTAGCGCTCCACCTGAATCAGGAGAGAACCGAAGTTGTAGCGGAAGAGGGCATTCTCCGGATCCCGCTCTACAGCAGCGCTGTAGCGATCCAAGGCTTTGTCAATCTGACCGGTAATCTGATAGGCGTTCAGCAGTTCGGTCTGGAGATCCACATCATCGGGGTACAGAGCACCGCCTCTTTCCAGGAGCGCCACGGCCTCATCAGACCGATCGCTGGTCTGGTAAAGCTGAGCCAGGAAGCGGAACGTTTCAGGCTCGGTGTCGCCGGCTTCGAGCGCATTCTCAAACGGCTCAACAGCGTTTTCAGGCTGGCCCGCGTTCATGTACGCATAGGCCTCGTTAACGTACGCACCTGAGGAATCCGGCTGAATGACGCCTGCGGTATTGAAGTAGCGTGCCGCCACGACGAATTCGCTGTCATCATTCCGGCCGCGGTTGAAGGCCTGGATACCTCGCTGGAACTCGTTTGCGAACGCGAACCGCAGCGCGTTCGTGACAGTCTCTTGGTAGGTCGGATCGTATTCAACAGCGCTATCGTAGGCCTCAAGCATGTCCTGGATGGTGGCAATATGCTCATCCTGGTCCTGCGTGGCAAAGGCTTTTTCCGAAAGGACACGTCCTTTCAGTTCGTAGGCTTCGGCATTTTGCGGATTGTTTTCGAGTGCCGTTTCCAGATTGCCTAGGGCACGATCATAGTCCTGGTTACGCAGATCGAGTTTGGCACCCTCCACGTTGGGATCGCTGGAGCAGCCGTCCGCACCGGCAATAAGAAGCGCGGCAACGATGAGGCTCAGAAAGAAAGGAAATCGGTTCATGACATCCAGATTGGGTAGCGGATACTTCGATGGGGTGGCAGCGGGACTGCCGTTTGCTGCGGTAGGAACCCGGAGAAACGGAGACCCGAGCCAGGGTTGACTGGCAATGCTCCGATCCACCGTGTATTCGCACGATGGAAACGGTACTCAGAAGCCCTTTTTCAGACGTTTAAGGTACTATTACCCCTGAGTTCATACAAGGTTTTACTGCAAGTTCTTAGACTCGTTGGTGTACTCCGCGAGGATATTACGCCCCTGATGGTCTACCGGAGGACGCCAAACATTTCCATGCCAGTGCCACATCCCTCATTTCCCGCAACCTCCAGTATCAAAACGCTCCTGAATGGACTTTTTGATGTTACTGGGGCCACGTCATCGTCAGCGGCACCCCTCCGTGCAGCGCTGGAAACCTACCTGGCCGACAGGCATGGAGTAGATGACTGGATGCTGGGCTCCTTCGTTATGGGTAGTTGGCAGTGGGAAGAGCTGCTGCAAGAAAAGGCGCACCTGTCTGCGGAAGCTCCGCTCCCGATTCAAGTGGTTCTCCCCTCCTCCGACAGCTGGGACGGTGGTCACCCTCAGATGGAGGAGGCCATCGCACGTACCGAAGAACTACTCCCGCAGTTCGAGGGCAGGGTGACCATCACGAGCCTCGCTTGGACGCTCCCTGCAGATGCCCTTCGTGACGGTACGAGCGCTTTGGCCTGCGTTTCCCGAGCGGAGACCATCGTGGGCTCGTCCCCGTTTGCGCCCTGCCCACGCTATGTGGCGTTCTTGCCTGACGAAGCCTTCCAGCAAACCTTACCCCTGTATCTGTTAGCCCTGGGCGCGCAGACCACATCCCACATGGTGCACGCCATGATCTGGCCGGGTAAGCAGCCTACCGTGCCCAGTATTGAGGCGATGGCCCGCTTCATTCATGGAGCCATTCGGACCGCACGACCCTTCAAGGTGGGCGGCCATCCATGCCACCCCATGCGGACCGTGGAAACAGACTCGGCTGCGTGCCCGTCAGGCTTCGTGAATATTCTCTTCGCCACGACCCTGGGTCAGTCCGAGGGTCTGGACCCTGCGACACTGGGAGAGATACTCAGCGACACCAACCCGTCACACTTCCTGTTCACCCGGGCTGGTATTGAGTGGAAAGGGCTGAGAGCCTCCAATACGGCGCTCATCCATTGCAGGCGTCAACTGATGCGCTCGGTGAGCAGCGGCACCCTCGAGGCCCCTCGCGATGCACTCCTCCGCCTGGGTTTGCTTACCCGTTGACGTCCGAAGCAGCTGCCCGGGAGCGATCCCATACAGGAGCAAACGGCCGCGAGGTGTAAACCAGTCCTGTTCTGTCAGGCCCATTGCGCAATTGGCAGAGTATCTGCCGACTTGTCTCAAGGAGGACTGACAGCTCAGTATGGGTGTTTTTACTGCTCTGACGAATTGTCGCAGGGAAGCTGTCGAAGCGTCATGAAGGTCCTCTTGGCACACGCGTTGTGGAGGAATTACCCAACATGGATAGGTTCAGGTCGGACCGGGTCGAGCATTGCTCACGGTATCCATACTATCCGGCGATGGTCGGCCTCTAGTCCTGAGCCACGAACCGTTACGAATGATTTTGACAATAGAACGCAACAGAGGTGTTCCCCATGACAAAGCTTGTACACTTTTCTCCCCGTACCGAACTCTCTCGCATGCAACGCGATTTCGACTCCCTGTTCTCGACCTTTTTTCCGACGGTAGACACGGACGAAAGCAATGAGGAGCCGGTCAGCTGGCATCCGCGCATTGACCTCGTGGAAACGACTGATGCCTTCGAACTGGCCATGGATCTGCCCGGTGTTTCGAAAGAGGACCTGACCATCAACCTGCACGAGGGCGTCCTGTCCATTGCCGGCGAACGGACGGCGCGCGCGCTGGAGGAAACCGAGACGGTAGTGCGCTTTGAGCGTCCATCTGGCAGGTTTTACCGCTCGTTCACCCTATCGAACAAGATTGATGAGAAAGCGATCGAAGCACAGCAGGAAAACGGCGTACTGCTGGTAAGGCTACCCAAGTTGGAGGCATCCAAACCCCGGAAGATTGCCATCAAATAAGCCTGCGTTTTTCGTGGCCGCGCACATCCGTACGCGGCCACGAAAGCCTGTCATGCCGGGAGGGCTCAACCTGCTGCATCGCCCCCTAATTCTCCATGGGCTAATCATACCACAGGGGCCTGTCTTGCCCGGACGGGAATCGTGAACCGAAGCGTTGTACCTTGCCCCGGAGCACTTTCCACATCAAGCGTGCCCTCGTGGGCTTCGGCAATGGCATGCGCAATAGCCAAACCGAGGCCCGTTCGTTCGTGACCCGGATCCCGTGTGCGGGCATCCTGGCCCCGATAATAGCGGTCGAAAAGTCGCTCTTGCTCCTCAGGCGTCATACCTGCCCCTTGATCATGCACCGAAAAGACAACGGACCCGGGAGCCTGCTCGGCACTTGGAAGCG
>JAAZVD010000270.1 GCA_018623785.1 Bacteroidota bacterium
ACGTGGTGCGCCCCCTGCCTCGATGAGATTCCCGATCTGAACCGATTGCAGAACCAGTATCCGGATGATCTGGCCATCATATCCATTTCGGACGAGGATCCTGCCCTCCTGCGTGCTTTCGAAAACCAGTTGGCCCTCGACACGCATAGCCGTGTGTTGCCTTTCGGAACGGAGCTCCCGCAGCCTTTTACCGGGGCATTCGTCATCCGACCGGCCTCCTTTGTCATTGACCGTGAGGGCACGGTCCGCCGCTACCTTCTCGGTGCGCGGGATTTTGATTTCTTTCATGGCTCTGTGAGGCCCCTGATCAACCCGACCAGCGGATGATCATGTCACGATTCATGACCCCGTGTCTGACGACACTCATTGTGATGGCACTCGCGGCGCCCGTGTTCGCTCAGCACGCCGAAGAAGGCAATCGTCCGTCGCAGGCGGCGCTGCGCGCCATGGTTCTTGCGCCTAGGGAATATCCCGAGCCGGCAGGCCATGGCGCGCAGAAAGAACGTAACGTGGGGCTGGCTTTTGTTACCTCTGCGGCTCTTCCCGGGTCTGGGCAGTGGCTGAATGGCCAACGTGTCAAAGCCATTGTGGCCGCAGGGCTGGAGGCAGCCATCATCACCTCGTATGTGGTTACCCGCAGGCAAGGTCTGGATCAGGAGGACGCTTTCCGGTCCTTCGCTCACGATCGGTGGGATCCGTCTCGTTACGCCAGCTGGTTGAATGACTACCGGGAGTATCTGAACGACGAATACGCTGCCACTATTACTGCGCCACCGGTTGATCTGGTACCTGGAGTAGACCTCTCCAACCCTGCCGGCTGGTCAGCTTCCGATCGAGACAGGGTGCTGCAGATGTTTGATCAGATTCAGGCCATCGAACGTCAGGCTTTTCACCCTGAAACCGGCGCGGCCTTTTCGCACCAGCTTCCTGATTTCGGAGATCAGCAGTATTACGAACTGATCGGTAAGTATTTTCAGTTTGCACCCGGATGGGACGACTATCCGGCGTGGCGTTCTGAAGATGACGGGTACCTCTCGGCTATCGACCCCGAGCAAACCGGTCCTGATGGGTCCAAACCCAATGTTTCCGATACCTTTTACGCCTATGCGCGGGATCATGCCGATGCGCAGGACCTGCTCCGGAAGGCCAGCCGGATTTCTACTCTTCTGGTCTTCAACCATCTTCTGGCAGGTATTGACGCTGCCGTGAGTGCCAAACTTTTCAATGACAGCCTGGCTGAGCGTCTGGATACGCAAATGGGTGTTGCCTGGGACCCCAGTGGGGCAGCCGTTCCCGTGGTTGGTCTCCGCTGGGCAATAACGCGCTGAACCACCCTGGAGATCTTCCTCTCTCTTGACATGGCGCGATGTCGGCACGTTCTTGGGGCAGCGTGAGTGCAACCCTATCATCGAACCGACGAACTGAGCATGGCACAACCCTGGTACAAGAAACTCCACTGGCAGATTATCACGGGCCTCGTTCTGGGCCTCGTATTCGGTATCGTGGCGGCCGCACAGGGATGGAGTGCGTTCACATCTGCCTGGATTGCGCCGTGGGGACAGATCTTCCTGCGTCTGCTGCTTCTGATTGCTGTCCCTCTGGTGCTGGCATCCCTCATTACCGGGGTGGCTTCGCTCTCGGACATGAGGAAGCTCTCCCGGATCGGTGGTAAGACCATCGCCATTTATATCGGGACGACGGTGGTGGCCTTGCTCATAGGTCTTGCCCTGGTCAACATCATGGAGCCGGGGGCCAGTGTTCCGCAGGACATGCGGGAAAAGTTGGAGACCACCTTTGCCGAGCAGGCAGAGTCCGGGATGGAGAGCGCGGCCCGAGCGGCGTCGCGAGGGCCGCTGGACCCCTTGGTCGACATGGTACCGAGCAACGTCTTCTTTGCAGCGTCAAACAACCGTAATATGCTGCAGATCGTCTTTTTTGCCATTTTTGCCGGGATCGCGCTGCTGATGATCCCTAAGGACAAGGCGCGGCCGCTTCTGAATTTCTTTGACAGCTTGAATGATGTCATCATCAAGATGGTCGAGATCATCATGTTGGCGGCTCCCGTGGGCGTCTTTGCCCTGATGGCTGACACCATAACGAGCATTGCCGGGGATGATCTGGCCCAGATTCTGGAGCTTCTGGGGGCGCTGAGATTCTACTGTATTGTGGTCCTTCTGGGCTTGATCCTGCATACGACGCTCACCTACGGATCCATGATGCTGTTTCTGACGCCACGTTCTGTCAAGGAGTTCGTGCGGGCCTTGGCACCGGTACAATTGGTCGCCTTTTCGACCTCGTCCTCGGGCGCCACGCTACCCGTAACGATGGAGCGGGTCGAAAAGGAGCTCGGGGTGAGCGAGGAAGTGTCCTCCTTCGTCCTTCCGCTTGGCGCGACCATCAATATGGATGGTACCGGACTGTATCAGGCGGTAGCTGCCGTCTTTATTGCCCAGACTATCGGCATGGATCTGGATCTTTCGGCGCAATTGACCATCGTTTTCACGGCTGTTCTGGCATCCATCGGAACAGCCGCGGTGCCGGGTGCCGGTATCATCATGCTCGTTATCATCCTGGAATCGGTGGGTGTGCCTTCTGCAGGCATTGCTCTGATCCTCGGTGTAGACCGCATCCTGGATATGTGCCGGACGGTGACGAACGTAACCGGCGATGCCACGGTAGCCACCGTTGTGGCCGCTTCCGAGGGGGAACTGGAAGATCTTCCCGCGATTGCCTGAAAGAGCGCGTCGCAGCCGGAATCCCATACTGCAGAGCACAAAAAAGGCCTGCCATCATCAGATGGCAGGCCTTTTCCGTCGTATGAATGCGCGCTTGGGAGGATTCGAACCCCCGGCCTTTGGTACCGGAAACCAACGCTCTATCCAACTGAGCTACAAGCGCGTGAGACCCCCCGGGTATAGCACTCAGGACCACGGTGGTTCCTTGCCAGAGTCGGGGGACAATCAAAGTTTGTGCAAAACATGAGGACGGTTTGAGCAGGTGGCCCCGCGGCTTGGCGTCCTTTTTT
The DNA here is from genome assembly GCA_018623785.1 of Bacteroidota bacterium. Lineage (GTDB taxonomy): Bacteria > Bacteroidota > Rhodothermia > Rhodothermales > UBA10348 > JAAZVD01. Next base: position 3,026 of record JAAZVD010000270.1, read on the forward strand.
CGGGCTGCCTGACGTAATTTGTGGCC
>JAAZVD010000271.1 GCA_018623785.1 Bacteroidota bacterium
AGGTCAGCGCCCAGTTGGGCAGCAGGTCCATTCCTGAATACCGGAAAAACGGTGTGATGCTCACGAGGGACCGCCCCGACCAGCGCTGCCACGCGGAAGAGACGCGAAGTGAGGTCACGTTGCGGAAGGAAATCGGTGTGTAATGGGTGCGAGGATCTTCGAGATAATCCTCGGTGGAGATGGCGGCAATGCCGGCTGGATGCTGCTCCACCCGAGTAAATGTGGCCACGGTGTGCAGTCGGCTTGCCGAGCCGGTCGAGCGTCGCCACGCCAGGGTCGCGCTTTGCCGGTTGTAGGTCGTACCGCGACGCCACCCATCCGAGTCCGTCCAGTTCACATCCAGGCGATAGGCATTCGACGTAACTACGCGGGATGCGGATACGAGGCCACGCCGAAAACCGAACGAACCTGCCTCAGCCGTGGCGTCCACACCCGATTCGCGAGGGATCTGCCCCGTCTCCACGTTGATGACACCACCAATGGCATCGGAGCCATAGAGTGCCGTGCCGGGGCCCTTGATGATCTCGAGGGCCGAGGCTTGGGGAATGTTGACCTCGAAGAGGGCATTGTGATTGAAAAAACCCGTGGATCGTGTTGGAATGCCGTTCTCGAGGAAGAGGTACTGGGGCAGCAGAGACAGGGGCTGCCGGATGGACGTCATGTGCCCCTCGCCCTCGGTGGCATTGATCCAGACGCCGGGAATGCGATTGGCCACCCGCGAAGGGTGCGCCGGGTTCATGCGTTCGATGGCGTCGCCGTCAATCCGGCCGACCGAGACCGGATTTTCACTGCTACGCCGCTCTTCGCGGGTGGCCGACACCGTTACACCGTCGAGCGGAATGGCCCGCGGCTGGAGTCGGACCATCCGTGGGGCGCCGCCCCAATCAGCCGCCGTAATGGCGATGTATGCAGGTTGATACCCCAGGAGTCGGACATGCAGCGTATCCACCTCAACCCGTGGAACGGGCAGACGAAAGCCTCCGCGGTTGTCCGTGATGGCCGCCTTGTTGCTTACGAGCAGACGAACGACAACTCCCTGCAAACTCATATCGGAATCAGCATCCATCACCCGTCCGGACCACGTGTCGTTCTGAGCCGCAGCGCCCGGAGGAACGAGCACGGATCCGACGGCTACAATCCATAGGGCGAACAGGAATCGTCCGAGGGACCGGCGGACCCTGTCCGTCGTTTTTGTTTGACCAACCGGGCCTGATATCATGCTGGCAGTTGAAGAGCTACTGAGGGATAATGCGTTCATCAACGGCCAATGGGTGCCTGCGGATTCCGGCAAACGGTTTGATGTCACGAATCCTGCCGATGGCAATACACTGGCCTCTGTGTCGGATCTAGGTGTAGAGGACACCATCAAGGCCATTGATGCGGCAAAGGCGGCATTCGAGGATTGGAGAGGCAGGACGGCGGACTTCCGTGCCCGTATCCTTCGCCGTTGGTACGAGCGTATTCTGGCCAACGAAAAGGATCTGGCCCTGCTGATGACGCTCGAGCAGGGCAAACCCATCAAGGAGGCTCGTGGCGAAATTCGCTATGCGGCATCCTTTGTGGAATGGTTTGCGGAGGAGGCTCGCCGGGTCTACGGGGATGTCATTTCCGCTCCGACGACCAGCAGCCGCATCGTCGCGATCAAGCAGCCCGTGGGTGTGGTGGCGGCCATTACTCCTTGGAATTTTCCGGCTGCCATGATTACCCGAAAGGTGGCCCCTGCACTGGCTGCCGGCTGTACCGTCGTCATCAAGCCGTCCGAGTGGACGCCGCTTAGCGCCCTGGCTCTGGTACATCTCGCGGAAGAGGCCGGCTTTCCCCCGGGCGTCATCAATGTTCTTACCACCATGGATGCCTCCGGCGTCGGAGAGGTGCTGACCTCGCATCCTGATGTGCGCAAGATCTCCTTTACCGGGTCTACCCGCGTTGGAAAGCTGCTCCTGAAACAGTCGGCTGATACCGTCAAAAAAGTATCGCTCGAGTTGGGCGGCAATGCGCCGTTCATCGTCTTTTCGGACGCAGATCTCGACGCTGCCGTAAAGGGGGCTATTGCCTCCAAATACCGCAACGCCGGTCAGACCTGTATTTGCGCCAATCGGATTCTGGTCCATGAGGATATTGCCGAGGCCTTTGCCGATCGTCTGGCGGCGAAAACGTCCGCGTTAACCGTTGGTCCGGGTGTGGAAACATCGACAGACATAGGTCCGCTGATCAACGAACAGGCTGTCGAAAAGGTGGAGCGGCTTATCGAGGGAGCCATGTCTGCCGGAGCTGCGCTCTACACGGGAGGCGCTCGCCATGAGCTCGGCGGGACGTTTTTTCGGCCCACGCTCCTGTCGGGCCTTACGGATGACATGGATCTCTTCAGCGAAGAAATTTTTGGCCCGGTGTCGGCCTTGTACACGTTTCAATCCGAGGAAGAGGTCATTCGACGGGCCAACAATACGCGCTACGGCTTGGCAGCGTACGTTTTTACCCGGGATCATGCCCGGATCTGGCGGGTGTCCGAAGCGCTGGAATACGGGATGGTGGGCGTGAATACGGGGGTTATTTCCACACCGCTTGCGCCGTTTGGAGGGGTCAAGGAGTCCGGCATCGGACGGGAAGGCTCCCGCTACGGCATCGATGAGTACCTGGAAATCAAGGCGATCACGATGGGCGGTATGTAGCCCGAGGTGGTCGCGATGCAGGGCATCGCGTACATTGACGGCTCGTTCCGCCACCAACCCTTCCACGCCCATGCGCCCCTTGTTGGCCCTTCTACTGGCCGCTTTCCTTGTTCTGCCTGTTTCCGCTCGTCAATCCGAAGATTTCGATTATGGCACGGATGGCGAAGGGCCGTATGAGCGCCTTGTCATCCGCGGTGCCATCATGATCGAAGGCTCCGGGGCGCCGCCCACCGGTCCGGTGGACATCGTTGTCGAGAACGACCGGATCGTGCAGATCCAGAACGTCGGCTACCCGGGTCTGCCCATCGATCCGGACCGGCGCCCGGCGCCCGGTACCCGTGAGATCGATGCACACGGCATGTATGTGCTGCCCG
>JAAZVD010000272.1 GCA_018623785.1 Bacteroidota bacterium
CGTGTCCACCGTTCATCCGGACGGCGTGGCGCAGATCAGGGCCGTCATGGATGCGCGGTCCCCCTCCCACCTGGAGCGGTGGAATTTCATTACCGACCGTCCGTCCGGAGACACCATTCTACCTACATCGTCTGGAGGCTGACCGCTACCGGACCTGTCCCGGCAGGACCGGCTGCGTCCAGGCTTTCTCTTGTTCGCCCTCTGCAACCGGGTTGTCCATGACCTTGTCGGACACTACCCGAGCTCTGACATAGAGCAGATCCTCAGTCACCGAAAACGAGGCCTCGGTGCCTGTCGTGCGCTGGAGCAAGCGTCCTACTTCATCACTGTATCGATAGGTAATCAATTCGCCCGTCTCCGGATCATTCACGGCCACCGGTGCAGGGTCGTGGTCAGCATCCGTTCCATAGAATTCGATGGTATAGGTTACTCCTTCTTCCGGCTCGACAGCGACCCGGTACGACTGGCCATCAAACCCGACGTCCGAGAGCGTGACGCCTGAAGACGCATAAAAGTATCCTTCATCCATCGCTTCGAGGATGGTGTCTGAATCAAGGGCGTCTGCCTCAACCATCACCCATCCCCTTCCCACGTTCGCACGACCGGGCGCCAGCTCCTGGTAGTGATGGGAGTCATCCGTACCGATACCGAGCATGAGCGGACGTCCATCGCGCAGCCGGATAGTGTTGACCACATCCCACATCTTCTCCATTCCGCGTCGCAGCGAGTCCCCGTAGTTGTACACCAAAGGATGGCCGTTGAATACCTCAAAGAAGCGCTCGCCATCCACCATGGCCAGTTCGTCAGCCCGGATGGCCCAGATGAAATTGGGGTGGTTGATGTGCGGCATGACGCGACGCTGCAACCGCTCGCCCTGCTCGAGGATGGCGTCGACGTTGTTCTGCATGACCTCGACGACACTTTCGCCATGCTGTGGCTCCACATACTCGGCAATGTTGGTGGCATTGACATGGATGGGCTTGCCGTCATAGCCATCGCTGACTTCCTCAGCCCGCATCATCAGGAAGCGGCCCGGGTCCTGGAAACGGGCTGAATACTCTTCCCAGGTTTTGAGTCGAACACGGACGGTGTCGGTACCCTGCTCCCACTCGACCCATCCCTCGGGGCTTTCGTCCAGGTACTTCTGAAAGGTGGCAAACCGGGAGTGAGATTTCGGAATGGTCAGCCACCGCTCGCTGTCCGCAATAGTATTATGATCCGAAATGGCCAGGAAGGCATACCCGTTATCGACATACCATTGCGTCACCTGCTCGGGAAAATCATCCCCATCGCTCCAGAACGTGTGCGTGTGCAGGTTGCCTTTGTACCACTGCGTTTCCGGCGTGGATTGGCAGCTGGACAGGACCAGGACGAGGGCTGTTAGCAACAGGAGACGACTCATGAGTTGGCAGCGAGTTGGTGTATGGCGGAAGGGCCGTTGGTGAACAATATATCCAGGCAGCTCATGTCCGTGATGAAGCCATCGTAATTTTGGCGATATCGGGGATGCTGGAAAGCAACGAGGGTCGATGGTGCATCGTCAGGGGACTCCTCCTTGGGCTCGGTCCATACCTCCCACGCAACATCATGCCGCAGCCATCCCAGAATCAGGTCCAAGGCTGCCTTGTTGAGGTCATGCAACGTTTCGTGGCGGACCATGAGCAGCGCTTCCAGGTCTTCGGCATAGTGTTCGTAGTACGGCGATGAACTGTAGTTGTACCTAAGAGCTTTCAAGTGCCGCTTGCGCCAACCGTCATGGTAGGCAATGCGCGTCGCTGAGATAGGGTCGCCGAACTGGCCATGCTCCACAGGGACAGTAATCCATTGCCATCCATCAGGATTGCGAAGCCGTGCCCGGTTCTGCCATCCTTGACGGGAAAATATCTTGTCGGCCCGCCAGACTGCAGTGTCCACCCTCAGAATGGGCAGCAGCGTTTCAAGTCGGGGCAGGTATTCGGGTATGATGTCCATGGCAGAAGAAGGCGTATATTGTACAGCATACGAAACACCCATCCGGCTGTGCCCGAAAACCCTATCAAGCCACCATCACTCTCTGTCCCGTTCCGGGCCGGGATCGTCGCTCCGGCATCGGCTCCGCGCAACAAGGCGGACCTGGAGACCGGTCTGGCCGGGCTAACCGCGTCCGGGATTCGGGTGCACAAAGGTCGTGAGTCCTACGATGCGGTGGGATATCTGGCAGGTACGGACCAAGAGCGCCTTGATGAACTGCATGCCATGATGGGGCGAACTGATGTGGAGGCCATCATCTGCGCACGCGGCGGCTATGGTGTACTGCGCATTCTTGACCAGATTGACTTCGGATTGCTTCAGAAACATCCGAAGGTGCTGAGCGGATACTCAGACATAACAGCGCTGCAATTGGCCTTGTACACTCACACAGGGATGCCCAGTATTTCTGGCCCGATGGTTGCGGTGGAATGGCCGGATCCAAATGGCCTCAGTTGTCGTCATTTTCTTCGCCTCATTGCTCCAGCGTGGAAGCCGGAGCCGCTCGATCCGGAGCAGGATCAGGTAACTATGGTTGCCGGCCAGGCAGAAGGCACACTTCTTGGAGGAAATCTGTCGCTCATAACCAAGCTGATTGGATCCCGACACATGCCTGATATGGCTGGTGCCCTGCTGTTTTTGGAAGAGGTAGGGGAACCCCCATATCGAGTTGACGGCCTTTTTGCCCAGCTGCAAATGAGTGGGATTCTTGACGAAGTAGCGGGGATCGTGCTTGGTGGTTTTACAGAGGGCGATGTCGCCGAGGGTAAACCAAGTCTGTCCATGACCGAGGTGTTTGACGATTGGCTTGGGGATCTGGGCATACCTGTTGCAACGCATCTCCGCTACGGTCATTTTCCGGAGAAAGTAGCCGTTCCGATAGGCGTGCGAGCCCGCCTGGATGCGCATACCGATGGTCGAGCTGTGGTGAGCTTGCTTGAAAAGCCGACCCGCTAGGCTCCATCTGCGCTATCATGGCGCCAGGTTCCGGTGGAAATGAGGGTGTCAGGTAATAAAACTATCCACA
>JAAZVD010000273.1 GCA_018623785.1 Bacteroidota bacterium
AAAAAGGCCGGCGATCGGAGCGATTGGAAATCGCCCGTCGCCGGCCCCAGCCGTTCGGATGTCTGCCCGGGCAACTACCCTACTACCCCTTGGCGTCGGGCTTCTTCATGGCACCGGGTACCAAGACATTGTCGATCAGACCGTATTCCTTGGCCTCCTCGGCACTCATCCAATAATCGCGATCGCCATCGTCTTCAATCTTTTCCGGCGTCTGACCAGTGTGATGAGCTAGGATTCCGTACAGGGCCTTCTTCATTTTCATGATTTCCCGGGCCTGGATTTCGATATCCGAGGCCTGGCCTTGGGCACCGCCCAGTGGCTGGTGGACCATGATACGCGAATTGGGCAGGGAAGCGCGTTTGCCACTTTCTCCTGCAGCCAGCAAAACAGCACCCATCGAAGCCGCAAGTCCGACACAAATCGTAGACACCTTAGGGGTGATGTACTGCATGGTATCGTAAATGGCCAGACCGCTGTCAATCGATCCACCGGGTGAGTTGATGTAGATATTGATATCCCGCTCGGGCTCCTCTGAGGTCAAGAACAGCAGCTGAGCAACCATCAGGTTGGCAATAGCATCGTTGATGGGCGTGCCCAGAATGATGATCCGATCCTTCAGCAGGCGGCTGAAGATGTCATAGGCACGCTCACCGCGGCTGGACTGTTCGACCACCATGGGGACCAGCTGGCCGACGGGTGCATCTTGGAACGGCCCGCTGTGAATGCTGCTGGGAAGGGATGAGCTTGTAAGGCTCTTCGAGAAGGAGATAAAATCTTCGACCATCGGGACGCTGTGTTGACTGGATAGAGCAGGGGTGACACGCACCCGGCAGGTAAGCGGGCTGCAGACTTCGAACCAGTCCTGTTATCGACGGGTTCCGAAGGTGCTCAAGCAGGACGTCAGGATGAAAGGCAGCGCCCTCAGGCGTCCTTCATTTCTTTCTCGTAGGCGTCTTTGCCTTTCTCGGTGACTTTCATCTGGCTCTCAAGCCATCCGAATACTTTGGTAGACAGAATGCCCTGATCCACCTGATCCATGAGCTGCGGCATGGACCGGTAGTAGGACTTCATCATGTCGCCTGTAAACCCACCCTGAGCAGCCATCTTGTCGAAGTGCTCGTCGCGGTCTTCGTCGGTAACCTCGAGGTTCTGCTCGGCCATGATAGCGTCGCGGATGAACATCCAGCGGGCCTGATTCTCGGCGTCCTTGCGACGCCGCTCGCGATACCCTTTCTCGTCGAAGCCTTCGGGCAGTTTGTTCTCGTTCTGCGATTTGATGTCATTGACATAGGCGTCGAGGTACATCTCAATCACGGAATTTGGTACATCAAATTCGTGCAGGTCGATCAGTTTTTCGATGGCGTCCGACTGGAAGTACTCTCGGCTGCGCTGCTCCCAGCCCTGTATGAGCTGTTCGCGGATCTGCGTTTTCAACTCGTCTGCCGTTTCAACCTGGTCGTTGGTCACTTTCCCCGCCATCTCGTCATCCAGCTCGGGCAGCTCGCGGATCTTGACTTCCTTGAGCGTGACAACGTAGAAGCGATCGTCCTCGCCCTCCGGTCCGGGGAGTTTGACCTCCTTCGTGGCATCGATCTTCATGCCCGTGACCGCTTTACGCAGTTCCGGCATCAGGTTCTCATCGGAAAGGAGGAATGGGACGTTCTCCTGCTTCTCGCCTTCGACCGGAGCGCCTTTCTTGCCATCGAGACGCTGCATGTCTACGATAACATAGGAGTCCTTTTTGGCGGGGCCATCAGCCGGAGTCAAATCGGCGTGCTGAGCCAGCAGGGTTTCGATTTCCTTGTCCACGTCCTTGTCGGATATCTCGTGGACGAGCTTCGAGATCTTGACCTTTGACAGGTTCTTGAGCTCGACCTTTGGCCGAATACCAAAGCTGACAACCGCCCGTAGATCCCCTTCGTACTCGTAATCAAGCTCGGTGATAGTGGGCTGTCCCAGTACGTCGTGCTTGTCGTCGCCTTCGAGAACCTCAGAACGGAATGCTGCTTGCACCCGGTCCTCGGCCACACCGTAGGCCAACGCTTTGCCATACATCTTCTTGACCATGCTCGTCGGCACTTTCCCCGGGCGGAATCCCTTCAGCGTCGTGCGAACGCGCTGACGCCGGATGGCCTCGTTGATTTCGTGGGCCAGGTCTTCGGCAGGGACGTTCAGTTCGAATTCGAGCTCAACGTCGTTGATGTTTCTGATCTCGGTCTGCATCGGCAAGCGGGCAAATGGGTACGTCTTCGTTCGATTTGCCGCGACGGGCAAACCTGCCAGCGTGCTGGCGCAGAAGAATGGAGCCCGTCATCAACGGAAGATGCGCAGAGGGGTTCGGGCGATCGGTCATCTCAAAAGCGCTTTCGGAGGGTTTTCACAATCCTGAAGCGGTGTGGTCGGTGGCTGGCGCCGCGGGCAAGACTGGCTCCGCGTGCAAGGCTGCGGTACGAAGTCCGACTCCTGGCTCGTCGTGACCCGTCGGCTGCCGTCTGAAGGCTTAGCCTTGGCTCAGTTGCGGTCCATTGGCTGCAGCACGAACGTCTCCAGATGCACCGGCCGGATAACCCGCGATTCGGGAGAAATCCTCCGCATGCCTTCTTCAAACGGGATCAGATTGCGCTCGATGTTAGCCTGCTGCGAGTAGCCGTAGGGCAGCCGGAAGTTATCCCAATGGGTCGGAATGACTACGGGAGGATACCCGGTTACCTGAAGCAGGCGTTCGTCGTATTTGTACAGGCCCAGTCGGGATCCATTGATACCAGCCAGTAAGACATCGGGACGGATGCCTTCGAGCTCTCTTTCGACGAAGTTCATGGAGCCCATCGTGAGCACGTCATGTCCTGAAAATCGTACCAGGAATTGTAATGAGCCCCCCTCGATGAACTGATTCACGGCCAATGGGGCTTGCAGTGCGGTAGTCCGGTCGTAGCGACGCGTGTCGTGATAGAGCTTTTCATTCAGCGCCGAATGGATGCCGGGCACCACACGAACCGAAAACGCATCAAACAGATAGTCTTCGCCGCCACC
>JAAZVD010000034.1 GCA_018623785.1 Bacteroidota bacterium
CTGATACTGGCCATGGCCCTGATTTTTGGCGGAGCCTTTGCGTTGGCTTTCGGCCTGATTGCCCTGATCATGGAGGGCCTGTTCGCACCAGACGAACAGGCCCTCATGGCAGGTTTCGCTGCCTTTATCGGTTTCCTTTTCATGGCCCTCCTGGCCCGCAGGAGTATGCGGGACCAGGCAGCAAACAAGGACTCATTGGACGATCATGCAGGCTCTTCGACGTCTACTTGGTAGAGCTGGTTGACGTAGTCCAGGATCATGCGATGCGCACTGAATTGATAGGTCAGCGTTCGTATCGAGGAGCGAATCATGCTGATCCACTCATGCGGTAAACCGTCCGGACCACGATTGTTGAACATCGGGAGGACCTGATTCTCCAAAACCGAATACAGGTACTCTGCATCTTCCGCATCCTGTATTTCCGGGTTCTTGATTTCGTGGGACGCTTCGTTGCCGATGGCCCAGCCGTTGTTGCCGTTGTACCCTTCGGGCCACCAGCCGTCCAGGATGGACAGGTTCAGGCCACCATGGAGGGCAATTTTCTGACCGCTCGTTCCCGAAGCTTCGTACGGACGTCTCGGGTTGTTGAGCCAGATATCACAGCCTGAGATGAGCATCCGACCGATCTCCATGTTGTAGTTCTCCAGGAAGATCAGTCGCCCTTTGAATTCAGAGCGTTGGGAGAGCTCATAGATCTGGCGAATGAAGGCTTGGCCCTCTTCATCTTTCGGGTGGGCCTTTCCGGCATAGATGACCTGGATATTCCGCTCGTGTTTGCAGAAGAGGTCGGCTACGCGTTCAACATCGGAAAAGAGCAGAGGGGCTCGCTTGTAGGTTGCAAAGCGGCGCGCAAATCCGATGGTCAGCGCACGCGGATTGAGAAGACTCTCCTGCGGTAGCGTTTGGTGGGCAACCTGACGCGCAACAAAATCAATCAGGTTCTGACGCAACTTGCGTCTGTACTCCCAGATGGCCGCATCCGATATCTGATCGATCTTGTCCCAGGTGGATTGCTTCTCCCGATCATTTGTCCATGATCCAAGATTGACCCGAAGGAAGGTACGTGAGGCGGGCGAAGCCCAGGTGGGCAGATGAATCCCGTTGGTTACATGCGAGATAGGCACCTCGTCGACGGGAAGATGTGGATACAGGTGGTGCCACTGCCTGCGTGCGACTTCGCCATTGAGCTTGGATACCCCGTTGGCAGCCCGGGCCAGTTTGAGCCCGAGGATGGTCATAGTGAACTCCTCTGCATGATCCTGCTCGTCCACACGACCCAGACCCAGCAGTGTGGTCTCGTCCACACCCAACTCGCTGCGCAAGGTGGACATGGCCCAGTTGAATTGCTCGGGGGAGAATCGATCGTGTCCCGCCGGCACCGGGGTGTGAGTGGTGAATACGCAGCGCTTGCGTACCTCCTCGCAGGCTTGCCCCCAGAGCCTTCCCTGCTGCAGCTCTTCCTTGAGCAGCTCAAGGGTCAAGAAAGCGCAATGACCTTCGTTCATATGGTAGACATCGGTTTCTACGCCGAGTGCGCGCAGCATGCGCAGCCCACCAATCCCGAGAATGATCTCTTGCTGAATACGTGTAATCCTGTCGCCTTGGTAGAGTCGGCGCGTCAGGAAGCGAATCCAGTACGGGTTGTCTGAAAAGTCAGTGTCAAGCAGGTAAAGTGTCGATTTACCCACCTGCATGCGGAAGGCCCGGATCCGCACCGGCTCATCTCCCGAGTGCACCGTGACAACGAGTGCGTTGCCCTCTTCATCCGTAACCAGTTCCACCGGGTGATCGGTTACATCGATGGCGGGATAGTCATCATGCTGATGACCTTTCTCATCGAAATACTGCCTGAAGTAGCCTTCCCGGATAAAGAGACCGACAGCTGTAAACGGCAATCCCACATCGGAAGCGGCCTTTACATGGTCACCGGCCAGGATGCCTAGTCCCCCGGAATACAGGGGCATACTCTCATGCAGGCCGTACTCCATGCAGAAGTAGGATACCCGAGGTCCATCTTCCTGACCGCCGGGCTCGTCCATGTAGCGGCGAAACTTGCGGTAGACCGAATCGATTTGCTCGATGACATAGGGATCCTCAAGCGCATCTTTCTTGGCGTACTTGAGCGCAACGATCGGGTTGTTGCGATGCGACTGGAAGGCGTGACGGTTCAGACGGGTGAACAGGGTGAGAGCATCGGGATTCCAGCTCCACCACAGGTTCTCACTCAGTTCTCGTAGTTGGTCCTGGGGGGTCATGATTGGCCTGGGAGGCAGAATAAGAGAGGAATGTGGTTTGTTCGCAGATCGTGGCGATCTTCCGGGGTATCCGCTCGTGTGCGGGGACATGTAAACGCTTACATGGTACGGTCAAAAAAAGGCCCGGCTGCGGGTAGATGTCGCCGGGTGCATCGGTCGCAGACGCGACCTCTTGGACTGCGGAATATAAGACGAGGATCAGATCATGTGCAGGAATCAGGGCGAGAGTGTAGCAACGGTGCTTGAGCGTACCGCCAAAAAGCTCGAGGCACACGGCATTGAAAATGCCTCCAAGGAAGCGGAATGGCTGTTGATGCATGTTACAGGCCGATCCCGTCTGGACCTCATCATCCGCCCGGATCAGGGAGTCAGCCCTGCCGAGGAGATACACCTTAGTACGCTCCTCGAACGCCGCTGCGCCAGGGAGCCGCTGCAGTACATCATTGGCTCGGCCGACTTTCATGGTCGGACTTTCTTCGTCAACCCGAGCGTGCTTATTCCCCGACCAGAGACCGAGGAACTGGTCGAGGCTGTTCTCGAGCTTCCTGCTTCGGACGTGGCAGGCGGTGTGATCGATCTCGGTACCGGCTCCGGATGTATTCCTATTTCCATAGCCCTCGAACGCAAGGGCGTATCGTGCACCGGGGTTGACCTGTCTTCAAAAGCCCTCGACGTAGCTCGTGCCAATGCCACGCACCTGAAGGCACGCGTAACCTGGGTAGAGGCAGATATGGCGGATCCCTCCTTGCCTCGATTCATTGGAGAAGCGGCCTCGGTGCTCGTGTCGAACCCACCCTACATCCCGCAGGCGGAAAAGGCCTCGATGCAGGCGGAAGTGCTTCAGTATGAGCCACACATGGCACTTTTTGCTGGAGAAGACCACCTGTACTTCTACAAAGTCATCGCCGATCAGGCTGGTCGGTTGCTGTGCGCGGGAGGCCATGTCTTGGTCGAAATTCATGCAGACGCCGGGGAAGCGGTACGCCACCTTTTCAAGGAAGCCGGCATGCGTGATGTGATATTGCAGCAGGACATGGCAGGTCGTGACCGCATCGTGCGCGCGCGGGTTCCTTGAATGCGATGCGGGATGCAACGCGCCGCTTGTTGCCTTGGTGCGGACCTTCGAGACCCGAGCTATCGTTTAAGAGGCTCAATACGGAGCCGATTACGTAGCCTGTACCGCGTCTCCAATTTTTATCGATGGCCGCCACTTTTTACCGGTAGCCACCACTTTTCATCGGCAGACACTTCGACATCGCGTGTTCATTCCAGCCCAATCGCGCCCCCTGTCCGTCCTGCTCGTCTGGTCGTTCTTCGTGACCGGATGCACGGCGCCGCGTGTGACCATGACACCTGTCCGGGCAGATCACGTGGAAACTGTGGCCTTCACCAGTATGGCCGATCGGGTGGATATTGTGGACATGGCCACGTCCGCGCTCATCCGATCCAACTTCTCCATCACACTGGCCAATGATCGTATCGGGTTGGTGCAGTCGGACTTCATTCCGCTCTCGCGGGTACAGAAGGCCCTGAACGACACGTTGGACGTCGTGCCCGACTTCGACAATCTCCTGTTGCGGATTGCTGTTAACGCCGAACGTGGAGACGAAGCCAAGTATGTTCAGGTCAAGGGTACTTTTCAGCGTATTTCGGGCCCGGTTCAGCCGTCGGACCAGATGCTGGGTTTGTACTGGCTTGAGCAGGTTGCCGAGCGTATCGCAGGCGATGTAGAGGCTCCCTTTACCCACCAGGTCAGCGATTCCACCTACGTCCGGCTTATGGCGGCGCGTGGTACGTCGAAAGAAAATGGACAACGCTCACGAGTCAGCGGTGCTGTACGGGTGGCAGGAGTGCTCTTTGCCACACTGTTTGTATTGACTCTGGCCTCCGGCGCTTTTGGCCCGGTTCAAACACCCACCCCCGCCCAATAGAGGAAGGTTTGCCTACCATTGCACTCATTCAACAGAAGGCTGGACCCGATCCGGAAGCCAACCTTCTCCTCGGTCTCAAGAATGCAAGGGAAGCCGCGGCGTCAGGGGCAGATATCATTGCCTTTGCCGAGGTAGCCTTTCAGCAGTTTTTCCCGCAGCAGCGGCTCACGGGCGATCGGTTCCGATTCACGGAGCCTATTCCGGGGCCGACAACGGACGCATTTTCAGCCCTAGCTCGGGAATTGGGAGTGGTCTTCGTTCTCAATCTTTACGAGCGGGATGGCGATAAGGCCTATGACAGTTCTCCGGTGATTGACGCGGACGGCTCTCTTCTCGGAGTCACGCGGATGATGCACATCACGCATTACGACGGATTCTTTGAACAGGATTACTACGATCCCGGAGATCGGGGTGCACCGGTCTTCGAGACACGGTTTGGTCGGATTGGCGTATGCATTTGCTATGACAGGCACTATCCGGAATTCTTGCGGGCCCTTGCCGTGCAGCAGGCAGACCTTGTTGTCGTGCCACAGGCGGGAGCCGTCGGGGAGTGGCCTGACGGGGTCTACGAGGCGGAATTACAGGCAGGCTCGTTTCAGCATGGTTTTTACATGGCCCTGGCCAATCGGGTCGGGGAAGAGTCTGTACTGACATTCGAGGGGTCGTCTTTCGTGACAGATCCCAACGGTTCAGTCATAGCACGGGCCCCAGCCCATGAAGAAACGACATTGATGGTTGACCTGGACCTCAGTCTGGTGGAGCGCTCCGCGGCAAGAACCCTGTTCATGCAACATCGACGCCCGGATGCGTATCAGAAAGGCTCAGTAGCCATCATCGAAACGGAGGATAGGGCAGTACAGTGAGAGCAGGAGAAGAAGAAGGAGGCATGCAGGTCCTGGAATCGCGATTTGACCTGAACGAAAGGCGCGTCTGGTTCGGCAAAGCCAAGTTGCTGGCCGACAGGATTGTCCTCAAGGGACTGGGCTATCACCGTCGCATCTACCTGAAGGATATCGTCGAAGTCCGCTGGGCAAGCGATGAGCTTGTGATTGTCTTGGAGGGCGGCGAAGAGTTAGATCTGGCAATACGGGCAGCTGCCTTGTGGAAGTACGAATTACAAGCCCGATGTGGCCTCAAGGACGCTCAGTCCAGTGGTGCGCGTGCAGGCATGCTCCCTTCGCAGGCCGAGGACCCTCCTGCGGATGCCGGCAAAACGGATTTGCACTCCGAAGTAGCATTCCAACCCGTAGAGACGTTCTTGGGGAGCACCTCTTCATACCGCATCCGGGATACATTCGCATCCGATCAGGGTGCTTCCTCCTTTGCAGAGGGGCCTGCTTCCAATGAACAGGATTTGGATCGGTCTGAGTGACAATACGCCGATCACGCAGGATTTACCGACGCATCAGCCCCCTTCCGACGCGTTTTCTGAACGCATGAAAGCCTGGAAATCCATTTCCCGGAACGATTCTGATCCGATAAAGCGAAGGACGTCGTAGAAATCCTCGTAAGCATGAAAGCCCTGAAGCCGCGTGATGTAGGTGCCGTCGGGCTCAAGAAACACGGTTGTTGGCGTGGCAGTTGCGCCAAAACCCGCCGACAGCATTTGGGAGCTCATGGTATACCCCCGGTAGGACAGCGTGTCGTCATCCAGGTCTATATCCAAGCGGCCCAGTTCGAACCGATCAAGCAGATAGGCCTGCAGGTCTGGCTGTGTGTACACTTCAGTTTGCTGACGCCGGCACCAGCCGCACGTTCTGGACCAAACATCAACGAGGACGATACGATCGGACGCCTTGGCTGCTTCCAAGGCGTCCGGGAACGCTGGCCACTCCAATGGGGGTGCGAGCGTGGGATCTGTCTCGGTGTCTTGTCCGGATACCGACTGGGAAAGGACGACGGAGACCAGCAGTATGGCCAGAAAAGCAAGCCGCTTGGGGACGCGAAGCATCGGCATCAGCTCAGTGTGGACGAGGGTGTTCGTGGGTGGAACGGTGGGGTTGTCACGAAGGATCCTTGATGACGGTGGACCTGCGACCAAGGGCCTCATCCACTCCGGTCAAGAAGAATAGGGATGCTTCTTCCCACGAATAGGCCTGACGGGCAGCGGGAATATTGGCTCGCCACCGCGATTGCTTTTGCGCGTCCAGCATGGCCTTCATGGCCTCAGCAACGTGCTCCGGATGGTTCGGCGACGCCGTCATCCCGATATCATGACGAGCAATTACGGCTCGGATTTCGGGTAGGTCCGCTCCGAGAACGGGCAGGCCGGCATGGATGTAATCGAACAACTTGTTCGGCAAGGCATAGCGATGGTTGAGGCAGGTGTCTTCCAACATGGTGATGCCCACGTCAGCATCCCGGATGGTATCGCGGATAGCATCCGGGGATACCGGTTCTAAGAAATGAACCCGTTCGGTCAGACCATGCGTGCGTGCAAGGTCTCGCATTCGATTCATTTCCGAGCCATAGCCCAGGAAGGCAAGATGTACTGAATCCACCCGGCGCAAGGCTTCCAGCAGGATCGGTCCTCCCCGCTGCGCTTTCATCTGACCCAGGTGAACGAAAATAGGACTCGTGATCCCAAGCCGATCCCGCAGGCTGCGGACGGGGTTTGCGAGGTCTGGCAGCGTGGTCGGTGGCGCATTATGCACGACGCGGGGCCTCTGGATCCCGTAATCCGATCTGAGTGTATCGGCAATCGAATCCGAGACCGTAAAAACCGCGTTGGCCCGGCCGATGTGGGAGCGCTCCACGTGCCGCCACCACCACCTTGCCCACGGCTTACCGACCGTGCCGGCAACGTGCGGATAATATTCGCGGGCATCGTAAGACAAGGCAGCACCGAGGTCATCCGCACGTCGCCGGCACGCAGCCAGCGCGTACAAATCGGAAGCATGCACGATGTCAGCATGCACATCGGAGAGCGTCTCCCTGAAAAGCCGATCCACATGTCGGAAGAACAGGGGCCCCTTGCCAGAGGGACGAGCAAGGTCATGAACTGTAATCGAAGCAGGGAGGGGGGGAGCAGGTGCTTTTCCTGCCAGATGCCAAACCTCGACGATATATCCCGCATCGGAGAGGCTCCGAAGCTGCTTGAGGGCGCGACTGTTCCGGTAGAGTTCTCCCGTCATCACGAAAGCCATCTTCGCCAGATGGTCCGACACGCTCCGGAACGATGATGAGGCTGTGGGAGGCATGAACGAGGGTGGAAGTGGAACCAGTACGAGGGTCTAACCTCCGGTGGGGAGGCGTTGATCCGTAGCTGTTCGAGCACGGCGTATTACCCGGGCCGGTGTCAGCACGTATTGGAATTATGACTTTGCGCAAAAGAACCCGCCATCCGTATCATGTATGTAAGCGCTTACAGTTCGTACTCGCTGCGCGCTTGCTCGTCAGGCATCCTGCTGATTCCTGCACCCGGGCCGGTGTTCAACGGGCCGCTACCAATCAGAGGCAGATTCTACGTGGGCATCACGATTTACGATATTGCAAAAGAGGCCGGGGTTTCTATTGCCACCGTCTCTCGGGTATTCAATAACAACCCTCGCGTGTCCGAGGGGACCCGTGCCATCGTCCAGGAGGTAGCCGATCGGCTGGGCTACCAACCCCATGTTTCTGCCCGAAGCCTGGCCCGCAGGCAAACCGAGACGATCTCGGCCATCGTGCCCATGCTTTCGAACTATTTCTATGCGGAAGTGCTGAAGGGGCTACAGGATCGCATGTCGGCTACACCTTTCGATCTGTTGGTGTACTCGGCACCCACGCTGGATGACGTCGGTGAGCAGGCCGAAAAAGCGTTGCATCGAGGACGCTCTGCGGGAGTCATGCTTTTTTCAGCGCCCGTCAAGGGCGATCTGGAGCGGCAGCTGCAGCAGTCCGATACGCCGGTAGTTCTTGTTGATTGTTACCATCCAGGCTATGACTCGATTTCTACCGACAACCGGCTCGGTGGAGAAATTGCAGCTGAATATTTACTTGCGGCAGGTGTACAAGAGCCGGCCGTACTGATGGCCAATCCCCTTTCGGTACCGGCAAGTCACCGTATGGAGGGGTTTCGTGGAATGCTGGAGCGTAATGGGATCAGTCTGGCGCCCAGTCATCTGGTCGTTTCTTCGGAGGGTTATCATGATGGATTCAATGAGCAGGCAGGCTATGATGGCATGATGTCGCTTCTGGAAGCAGGCATTGTACCCGATGGCGTTTTTGCGACCTCCGACGTTCAGGCCATCGGAGCCATGGACGCACTTCGTAATTCTGAGTACAAGGTGCCTGAGGATGTTCAGGTCATTGGTTTCGATGATTTGCCCATCGCTCGGTACCTGGGTCTTACGACACTGAGGCAGCCCATGCACGAAATGGGAGGACGTGCATTCGATTTGCTCATGGAGCGAATGGTCCATCCGGAGTCGACCGTAGCGCACACCGTCTTTGCACCGGCCTTGGTGGATCGTCAGACGACGCGCTCCGCCATCGTCGCTTGACGCAGGCAGACCGGCACATCCTCCATCTCAGCTGCATGAACCCATCATGTTCCAACGCAATCTGAAAGGCATTCTTCTTCTGACCGTTGCGGCCCTTGGCATTGTTGCTTCCGGTCGTCCTGTGGAGGCTGAGGCACAAGCTGTCAATGTGCCTTTCCGGTATCCCGTGGAGGACAACCATATTTCAGCAAGTCTGCCCGGGACCTTCAACGGATGGAACAACGGTTCTTCCACCGCTATGACCCGGGTCGATTCCTTGGGAGAGTGGTACAAGCGTCAGACGTTCACGGTCGGGCAGTCGGTGGAGTACAAGTTTTTCGTGACCTCAACGTCCGGGACCAACTGGATTACCGATCCTTACAATCCGCGGTCGAATCCCGCGGATAACAACAACTCAATGCTGACCGTAGCTGACCCCATGGTGGTCCAGCTTATCCCGCAACACACGGCAGAAGGATTGGTCAGCTACATTACGGCAGGCGTCATTACCTCTGAGCCAATACAGTCCGTGACGCTCTCTGTTGCCGGGGCCACGCCGGTCGATGTGGGTGACCGATTCAACCCTACCAGTGGCGTCCTGCGGGTAGCGCTGGACAGTCCGGTAGTCCAAGGTACCCGGTTTGAGGTTACCGTAACGACCCGGGAAGGCACCGCATCGGCCTCCTTTGGCACGCTGGTCGGGGGTCTTACGCTTCAAACACCGTCGCGCCGCACCGTCATGGATACGATCCGTCTTCAGGGTCTGGCGGCAGACGCCACCGGTCAGGTCGATCCCTCCTTGACTTCGGTACGTTTGCTGAGGGAGGGTATCCATGTTGCTGACCTGCCGGTCTCCAACGGGCAGATTGATGGTAGTGCTTCCCTGCAGCACGGCGCGAATACTTTCCGACTTGCGGCTACCATTGGCGGTCAGGAGTTCGAGAGTGATGAGATCCTGATCACCCGGTGGAAGGGCCCGATGGAGGAGCGCTTGTTTGACATACAGGTTACGGGCGAGGGATCCATTGTCAACCTTGAAGTCATCGAAACGGAGGCATCTCCCGGACTCTCCTCGATTCGGTATTTCCCGGATGAAGCACTTTCCACCGCGGGTTTCCTACAGTTCATTGAAGGCGGATCGATGGCTGTTGCATCGGCATCGGGGCCAGGGGAGCTTTACGTCACGGTAGAGGTCACGGCCGTCGACGGCCGGACTGACAAGGCTCGCGCGGCTATTCGTGTGGCTCTCGACGGCTCCATTTCCACGTTCGAATGGGCCGACAAAGCGTCATGGATCGATCAGGCGGTCGTGTACGAGGTCTTTCCGTTCTCCTTCGGCCCGGTCGAAGCCAGTGGATCGATCGGAAACGAGGGTAATCGTCTGAATGAGATCCGGGCC